>LZRQ01000136.1 GCA_002159155.1 Firmicutes bacterium ZCTH02-B6 | reverse complement strand
ATCCCGCACAGGATCGTTGGGTCGTTTCCCAGGCGTTGCTGCGCAACATGATCCGCAAGACCGCCTTCGCGGCAGCTGCCGATGAAAACCGCCCGTACCTCACGGGGGTTCTCTTTGAGGTGGGGGAGCAGGAGTTGCGGCTGGTGGCTACCGACTCCAACCGCCTCGCTTTTGCCAAGGGATCGTTGGCTGAGCCCGCGGCGGCGGCGCGCCAGGCGATCGTGCCCGCCAGGACGGCCCAGGAGGTGGCCCGGGTGCTCCAGGACGATGAGGAGGCCCAGGTGGTCGTCTCCGTCGCGGACAACTACATCTCCTTTGAAACCGGGACGGCCCGCGTCGTCTCGCGGCTCCTGGAGGGCACGTACCCCAACTACCGCCAGGTCTTGCCCCAAGATCAGCCGGTTCGCACCCGCGTTGCCCGGGACGTGTTTCAGGCGGCGGTCGAGCGCGCGGCGCTCCTCTCGCGCAAGGGCCCCGCGGTCGTCATTGTCAACGTGCGGGAGCAGCTCATGACGTTGAGCGCGAGAGAGGCCGACGTGGGCCGGTCCCACGAGGAGATCCCGGTGGAGCACGAAGGGCAGGACGGGCAAAACGCCTACCAGGCGCGCTTCCTGCTGGATGTCCTCCGGGTGCTGGACAGCGACGAGGTGCAGTTTGATTTCTCCGAGGGCGACAAGCCGGCGACGGTCAGGCCGGCGGGCGGGGAAGACTACCTGTGCCTGATCATGCCCATCCGCCTGGGCTAGGCACGGGGATCGCGCAAAGGACCGGGCGCTGTTGGACATCCGCCGGTTGATCCTAAAGGATTTCCGCAACTACGCCCATTTGGACCTGGAGCCGGCCGGCGGGCTCAACCTGCTGGCCGGCGCCAACGCGCAGGGCAAAACCAATTTGCTGGAGAGCATACTTTTTCTGGCCGTCTTTCGCTCTCCCCGGGCTGCGCGGGAGGCGGAGCTGGTCCGCTGGGGGCAGGAGGAGGCCCAGGCGGCGGCGCAGATCGGCCGGGGTGAAACCACCGGGAGGCTTGAGGTGCGCCTGCGGCGCGACGGGCCGAAAGCGGTCCTGTGGAACGGCGCCGCACAGCGGCCCCAGGAAGCGCTGGGCATCTTGACGGCGGTCAGCTTCTTTCCCGACGACCTGGATCTGGTCAAAGGGGCACCGGCTGGCCGGCGGCGCCTGTTGGACGTGCTTCTCTGTCAGGCGGACGGGCTGTACCGGCGGCATCTCGCGCGCCTCAACCGGGTGCTGCGCCACCGCAACGTGCAGCTGAAGGGGTTGCAGGGAACGCCCAAAGCGGCGGCGCTGCTGGAAGTGTGGAACGAGCAGCTGGTGGCGGAGGCAGTGCCCATCATGGTGCGCCGGGCCCGAGCGGTCCGGCGCTTAGGGCAGTGGGCGGCCGCTATTCACAGCCGCATCACGGCCGGACGTGAGCGGCTCGAGCTGGTGTACCAGCCGTTTTACGCCGGCGAGGCGGGCGACCCGCAGGAGGCATGGGAAGACGCAGCCGCCGTACGCGACAGGTTTCAGCAGGAGCTGCGCCGGCGGCAGGGCGAGGAGCTGGCACGGGGTGTGTCGCTCGTCGGCCCCCAACGGGACGACGTCCGTTTTGTCATCGACGGGGCCGACGCGAGGAGTTTTGCCTCCCAGGGGCAGCAGCGGACGGCAGTGTTGGCCGTGAAGCTGGCGGAGCTGGAACTGCTCAAAGAGGAAACGGCCGAATACCCTGTGCTGCTGTTGGATGACGTGCTTTCGGAGCTTGACGCAACCCGGCGGGCGTACCTGTTGGAAGTGGTGGCGGAAACGGTACAAACCTTTGTCACCACCGCCCACCTGGAGCCGTTGCCGTCAAGCCTGCGGGAGCGAGCCCGCGTCTTCCGCGTGCAAGGCGGCACGGTCCGTCCGGACTGACGGCAAACGCCCGTCGTTGCCCTGTCCCGGGATTATTTGGCGGTTGTGCTATAATAACTCAGGATTTGAGTCTGGAAACGGGGGTTTCCGGCTTTGGAGAAAGAGCGGCTCCGACAGGCCTACGAGGCCGAGCAGATCCAGGTCCTCGAAGGCCTGGAAGCCGTGCGCCGGCGGCCGGGAATGTACATCGGCAGCACCGACGCGCGCGGGCTGCACCACCTCTTTGTGGAGGTGGTGGACAACAGCATCGACGAGGCGATGGCAGGCTTCTGCGACCGCATCGACGTCATTGTCCACAAGGACGGGTCGCTGTCCTGCATCGACAACGGCCGCGGCATTCCGGTGAGCATCCACCCCAAGACCGGGCGCCCCGCGGTGGAAACGGTTCTGACCACCCTGCACGCCGGCGGCAAATTTGGCGAAGACGGCGGCTACAAGGTTTCCGGCGGCCTGCACGGCGTAGGCGTGTCCGTCGTCAACGCGCTGTCCGAGTGGCTGGAGGTCGAGGTCAAGCGCGGCGGCAAGGTGTACCGCCAGCGTTTCTCCCGGGGCACGCCGACCACCGAGCTGGAGGTCGTGGGGGAGTGCGAGGGCACGGGAACCCGCGTCACCTTCAAGCCAGACGCTCAAATTTTTGAGACGGTGGACTTCGACGCCAACGTGCTGGCCCATCGCCTGCAGGAGCTGGCGTTTCTCAACAAGGGCGTGCGCCTGACCTTGCACGACGAGCGGGACGGGCGCACGGAAGATTTCCAGTACGACGGCGGGCTTAAGTCGTTTGTGCAGCACCTCAACCGCAACAAGGAAGCGCTGCACTCCGACATCATCTACGTGGAGAAGATGGCGGGCGACACCGGCGTCGAGGTCGCCCTGCAGTACAACACCGGCTACAACGAAACCGTCCTGTCTTTCTGCAACAACATCAACACCCATGAGGGCGGCACGCACCTGACCGGTTTCCGGGGCGCGTTGACCCGCACCCTCAACGACTACGCCCGCAAGCTCAACCTCCTCAAAGACAGCGAGGAAAACTTGACGGGCGAAGACGTGCGGGAAGGCCTGACCGCGGTCGTCAGCGTCAAGGTGCGGGAGCCGCAGTTTGAAGGCCAGACCAAGACCAAGTTGGGCAACAGCGACGTGCGCGGCGCGGTCGAGTCGGTGGTGGCCGAGGGGCTCGCCGTCTACCTGGAGGAGCACCCCAGGGAAGCGCGGCGCATCGTGGAAAAGGCCATCCAGGCCGCCAGGGCCCGGGAGGCCGCCCGCAAGGCGCGCGAGCTGACCCGGCGCAAAAACGCGCTGGAGGACACGTCGTTGCCCGGGAAGCTGGCCGACTGCACCTTAACGGACCCTGATCGCTGCGAGCTGTACCTGGTGGAGGGCGACTCCGCCGGCGGCACGGCCAAGCAGGGACGCGACCGCAGCTTCCAGGCCATCATGCCCTTGCGGGGCAAGATCCTCAACGTTGAAAAGGCGCGGCTTGATAAGATCTTGAGCAACCAGGAAATCCGCGCGATGATCACTGCCCTCGGCACCGGGATCGGCGACGATTTTGACCTGTCCAAGGCCCGCTACGGCAAAGTGATCATCATGTCCGTGGACGGCGACGAGTTGGCCTTTGTGCGGGACGAACGGGGCATCGTGCGCAGCGTCAAGGTGGGCGACTTCATCGACGCTTGCCTCGACGGGCGGTTGGACTACCGCCGCTTTGCGGTGCTCTGTTTCGGGCTGGAGGATCATAAGTGCGCCTTCCGGCCGATCAAAAACGTAATCCGCCACCCGCTGTCGGAGACGCTCTATGAGATCACCACCGGCTGCGGGCGCTCCGTGCGGGTCACCTCGTCCCACAGCGTCTTTGTGTGGGAGAACGGAGAAAAGAAGCTCAAGCGGGGCGACGAGATACGGCCCGGGGACCTCTTGCTGGCGCCGGCCCGCATCCCGCTGGGGGCATCCGTGGCCGTGGGGCAGGAGACCTCCGCAGGGCAAGCGCAGGCCGCCACGGGCCAAGGGAAACCGCTGCCCGCCATCCGCTTCACGACGGCTCCTGTGGGGCGCGCCGCCATCGCCCGCCTGCGCCGGCCCGCGGCCATCGCCGTCGGCGGGGGCAGGGAAGGGGACGGAGCGCCGGTTGTACCGGCCGGCGTCGGCCGTCTTGCCGGCGTCGACAGCAGCCTCCCGCGCCCGGACGGGGAGCGCGTCCCGGATCGCATTTTCAACCTGGGCCCGGCGGAGCAACGGGCGTATCTCGAGCGCTTCCGGCCGCGCCGGCGCCGCCAGCGGGGCCCCAGGCTTATCCTGCGCACCGGCTCCCGGGACGTGGCCGGGCAGCTGGCCTATCTGGTCTTGGCGCAGGGGATGGCGGTAGAAATCCGCCGCGGCTCCAACTTGCGCGGCGAGCCGGTGTATTGGGTCATCGGCAAACCCCGTCCCAAGCGGCCGCCGGTTTCCGGGCCCGGCGGGGACCTGGAGGCATTGCGGGTAGCCAAGGTGGAGGCGGTGAGCCCCAGCCGCGGGCAAGTGTACGACTTCTCGGTGGAGGGCGATGAGAACTTCATCGCCGGGATGGGCGGCATCTGCTGTCACAACACCGATGCCGACGTGGACGGCGCCCACATCCGGACCCTGCTCCTCACGTTCTTCTACCGCTTCATGCGCCAGCTGGTGGAGTCCGGACGGCTCTACATCGCCATGCCGCCGTTGTACGGCGTCCGCAAGGGCAACCAGATGTACTACGCCCACAGCGACAAGGAGCTGGACGAGATCCTCGAGCGCATCGGCCGCCAGGGCGTCACCATCCAGCGCTACAAGGGTCTCGGTGAAATGGACGCGGAGCAGCTGTGGGAGACGACCATGAATCCGGAAACCCGCACCATCCGCCAGCTGACGCTGGACGATGCGGAAATGGCCGACCAGATCTTTTCCATCCTTATGGGCGAAGACGTCGAGCCGCGGCGGGAGTTCATCCAGGCCCATGCCCGGGAGGTCCAAAACCTGGACGTGTAACGCCCGGCGGGCAGCGTAAGGAGACCAGAGCATGGCCATCGACTTCAGCCAAGAGCGCATTCTCCCCGTCCGCGTGGACGAGGAGATGAAGCGGTCCTATATCGACTACGCGATGAGCGTCATCGTCGACCGGGCCTTGCCGGACGTGCGGGACGGCCTCAAGCCGGTCCAGCGGCGCATCCTCTATGGCATGTACGAGCTGGGCCTGCGCCCGGACAGACAGCACCGCAAGTCGGCTCGTATCGTCGGCGACGTCATGGGTAAATACCACCCCCACGGCGACGCCGCCATTTACGACGCCATGGTGCGCATGGCCCAGGACTTCAACTTCCGCTACCCGCTGGTGGACGGTCACGGCAACTTTGGGTCCGTGGACGGCGACCCGCCGGCGGCCATGCGCTACACCGAGGCCCGCCTTTCGCAGCTGGCCATGGAGATGCTGCGGGACATCGACAAGGATACGGTCGACTTCGTCCCCAACTTTGACGATACGCTGGAGCAGCCCGCGGTGCTGCCCGCCCGCATCCCCAACCTGCTCATCAACGGCGCCTCGGGCATCGCCGTTGGGATGGCCACCAACATCCCGCCCCATAACCTCCGGGAGATCGTGGACGGCCTCGTGCTGTTGATCGACAACCCGGACGCCGACCTCAAGGACCTGATGAAGGTCGTCAAGGGGCCGGACTTTCCCACGGGCGCCATGATCCTTGGCCGCGACGGGATCAAGGAGGCGTACACGACCGGGCGCGGGCGCATCAAGGTGCGCGCCAAAGCCCGCATCGAGGAGCTGGCCAACGGCCGCCAGCGCATCGTGGTCACCGAGATCCCGTACCTGGTCAACAAGTCCAGTCTCATCCAAAAGATCGCGGAGCTCCACCGCAACAAGCAGGTGGACGGCATCACGGATCTCCGAGACGAGTCGGACCGGACCGGTATGCGCATCGTCATCGAACTGCGCCGGGACGCCAATGCCCGGGTGGTGCTCAACCGCCTCTACCGCCACACCCAAATGGAAGACACCTTCGGCGTCATCATGCTGGCGCTCGTCGACGGCGAGCCGAAGGTGCTCAACCTGAAAGAGGCATTGCAGCATTACCTCAAGCACCAGGAAGAAGTCGTCATCCGGCGCACCCGGTTCGAGCTGCAGCGCGCGGAGGAGCGGGCCCATATCCTGGAAGGCCTCCGCATCGCGCTGGACCACATCGACGAGATCATCGCCCTCATTCGCCGGTCCAAGACCGACAACGAGGCAAAGCAAGGGCTCATGCAGCGCTTCGGCCTCACCGAAAAACAGGCGGTGGCCATTCTCGACATGCAGTTGCGCCGCCTGACGGGGCTGGAGCGAGAGAAGATCGAAGCCGAGTACCAGGAGCTGCTCAAAACCATCGCCCGCCTGCGGGAGATCCTGGGCGACATCCGCAAGGTGTACGAGGTTATCAAACAAGAGCTGCTCGAGATCAAGGAGAAATACGGTGACGAGCGGCGTACGCAGATCACCAGCGCCGCGGCCGAGCTGGCCGAGGAAGACCTGATCGCCGACGAAGACGTGGTCGTCACCGTCACCCACTTTGGCTACATCAAGCGGCTGCCCCTCACGGCCTACCGTTCGCAGCGCCGGGGCGGGCGCGGGATCACCGCCATCAGTACCCGCGAAGAAGACTTCGTGGAGCAATTGTTCGTCACCAGCACCCACAGCTACATTTTGTTCTTCAGCGACAAGGGCAAGGTGTACCGCATCAAGGCCCACGAGGTACCCGAGGTGGGGCGCACCGCGCGCGGCACAGCCATCGTCAACCTCATCCAGCTGCCGCGAGACGAGCGCATCAAGACGGCGATCCCGATCCGCGAGTACGACGAAGGGCATTACCTCTTCATGGCCACCAAGCGGGGCATCGTCAAGAAGACGGTGCTGACGGAGTTTGACAGCCCCCGTCACGGTCTCATCGGCATTTTGCTGGACGAGGACGATGAGCTGGTGGACGTGCGCCTGACCGAGGGCAACGAGCACGTGCTGCTCGTCACCGCCCACGGCCAGGCCATCAGGTTCCCGGAAAACGACGTGCGCCCCATGGGCCGCGCCGCCCGGGGGGTGCGGGGCATCACGCTGGAAGAGGGCGACTCGGTGGTGGGCCTGGACGTGGTGCGGCCCGCGGCGGACCTGCTCGTTGTTAGCCAGAAAGGGTTTGGCAAGCGGACGCCGCTGGAAGAGTACCGCGTCACCGGTCGCGGCGGCAAAGGCATCCGCACCTTGCAGATCACCGAGAAGAACGGCCCCATCGTCGCCGTACGCGTCGTGCGCGACGGTGATGAAGTCATGCTCATCAGCGCAGCCGGCATCATGATCCGGACGTCGGTGGATGAAATCTCCCGCCAGGGACGGGCCACCCAGGGCGTGCGGGTCATGCGGCTCGACGCCGGGGACTACGCGGTCGCGGCCGCCCTCGTCGCCGACAAAGACGACGACAAGGGCGAGCAAGGACAACTGCTCTGAGCTTAGGCATCCTGCCCGGCGGACACCGCCGCGGGGTCAATGGAAAACCGGACCCGTTGCCCTGTGGCCAAGGACGATTCGGCCCGGGCCGGGCAGAGGAAGAGCAGAGGCGCGCTGAGGCCGTGCACCCGCAGCTCGCCGCGCACCATCGAACCGAGGAACTCCAGATGTTCGACGGCGCCCTCCCACACGGGGGCGCCTTCGCTTTCTGCTGCCAGCTGCACCGCCTCCGGCCGCACGCAGAGCCACACGGGGCCGGGCTGGAGAGGAGCGGCGCCCGCCGGCCGCGGCACCTCCAGCCGCAACGGTCCGGCTTGCACGACGGCGAGCCCGTCCCTTGCGGAAACGAGATGTCCCTCAAGCAGCGTCCCCTCGCCGACAAAGGAAGCCACAAACCTCGTCGCCGGTGCCCGGTATATCGCCTCCGGCGGTCCCACTTGCTCCAGCACCCCCGCGTGCATGACGCCCACGCGGTCGGCGAGGGAGAGCGCTTCCTCCTGATCGTGGGTGACGTAAATCGTGGTGATGCCCAGCTGCCGCTGGAGCTTCTTGATTTCGGTGCGGATCGACGCCCGCAGCTTCGCGTCGAGGCTGCTCAATGGCTCGTCCAGCAGCAGCACCGACGGCTGGATGGCCAACGCCCGCGCCAGCGCGACCCGCTGCAACTGGCCGCCTGACAATTGCGCCGGCGTCCGCTGTGCGAGATCCCCGAGTCCCACCAGGTCCAGGTGCTCCATGACGCGGCGCCGCACCTCATGTTCGGGGACCCGGCGCACGCGCAGCCCGTACGCCACGTTTTCATACACGGACATGGTGGGGAACACCGCATGATGCTGGAACACGAGCCCGACCCCGCGCTGCTGGGGCGGGACGTCATTCATGCGCCGCGAGCCAAAGTAGACGGAGCCCGCGGTCGGCGTTTCCAGTCCCGCGATCATGCGCAGGGTCGTGGTCTTCCCGCAGCCCGATGGCCCCACGATGGCCACAAACTCCCCCGGCGCCACCGCCACGGTGAGGTTGTCCACGGCCTTGACACCGGTGGGGTAGATCTTCGTCAATTGTTCCAACCTAACGCCGGTCACGGGATCACCTCTGGCGTTCCATGCCCGCCAGCCCGGTCAGGGCGGCGACAACAGCGACGAGCAGCACCGAGATGGCCGCGGCCCGGTTGACCAGCCCTTCTTGGGCGTAAGAAAAGATCTGCATGGAGATGGTCGTCCACCCGGGCTGGTATACGACCAACGTCGTGCCGAGCTCGGTGATGATGCGGGTAAAGGCGATGACAAGGGCCGCCCCCATGGCCGGGTACAGCTGCGGCAGCGTGACGCGCAAAAACGTCCTCGCCGGCGACGCGCCGAGGCTGTAGGAAGCCTCTTCCAGGCGCCGGTCGATGCGGCTGTAGGCGGCCGTCATGACGCGCATCGGGTACGGCAGCCGCCGGATGGAGTAGGCGGCCACCAACAGGCCCGGCCCCGAGAGGAACGGCAGCGCCATGCCCAGCATGCGGAGCCGGCCCGTCAGGTGGATAAGCCCAATGCCGATGACGACGCCCGAGACGACCAGCGGCAGGAGCGTCACGTAGTCAAAGAGGGCGCCGGCCCGGCCCCAGTCGCGCATGGCCTTGCCGATGGCGACGCTGAGCACGACGGCCAGCGGCGCCGCCGTACCGGCCAGGATGAGGGAGTTGCGCAGCGGTTCGACGCTGGCCGCAAGCGCCTGGTAGTGGCGCAGTGTAAAGGCGTCGGGCAAAAGCCCAACGCCCCACACGGTGCCAAACGACGCCACGAGGATGGCCAGGTAAGGCAAGAGTACCAAGAAGCTCACCAGGGAGCAAAACATAAGTCCTAGCCGGCGGGCGGCGGGGGAGGAGTAGGTGTACACGTCGCCCGTGAAAGCGGGAGCGATGTCGGCCTTGTGCATTTGCCGCCGGACCAGGTAGAGCAGGCAGAGCGAGATGACCACGATCCAGGCGCTCAGGAGGATGGGAATGCGCTGGTCAACATTGAACCGGATGAAGGCGGTGTACGCCTCAACGGTCAAGACCCGGTAGTTGCCGCCCACAAGC
>LZRQ01000135.1 GCA_002159155.1 Firmicutes bacterium ZCTH02-B6 | reverse complement strand
GCTGCCGCCTGGCGTAGTGCCGCGTGTCCCGCTGCAGCACAGAAACGGCCTTTTCCAGGCTCCAGCGGCCTTTCAAGTACGCGATGATCTCCTTGTATCCGAGCCCCTGCATGGCGACGTCGCCTTCGTCCAGCCCCTGTCGCATCAGTCCCTCCACCTCTGCCACGAGCCCCCGGTGCAACTGCTCTTCGACCCGCCGGTTGATGCGCTCATAGAGCTCCTCCCTAGGCCGGGTGAGACCAAACATGAGCAGGTCAAAGCGGCTGTCCCGTGCTCGGCTCTCACGCAGGTGCTCAGACAAAGGCCGCCCCGTGCGCTCGTAAACTTCCAGCGCCCGGACGACACGCCGGAGATCGTTGGGATGCAGGCGGGCGGCAGTCTCGGGGTCCACCGCGGCCAGGCGGGCATGCAGGGCGGCGCGTCCTATGCGCTCCGCTTCCTCCTCCAGGCGGCGGCGCAGCTCCCAATCCGCGCCGCGGTCAGGAAACAAGAACTCATCCACCACAGCGCGCACGTAGAGCCCGGTCCCGCCGGAGAGAATCGGCAGTCGGCCGCGCCGGTGGATGTCCTCAATGGCTGCAAGGGCATGGCGGCGATAGTCGGCGACGTTAAAGGCTTCGTTAGGATCGACAAGGTCCAGGCAGTGGTGGGGCACACCGCCCCGTTCCGCTTCCGTAGGCTTGGCGGTACCGATGTCCATGCCCCGGTACACCTGCATGGAGTCCGCGCTCACGATCTCCGCCCGGAGCCGCTGGCCTAGAAGCACGCAAAAAGCGGTTTTGCCGACGGCCGTCGGGCCGACGATGACCAACAACGGTGGACGTTCGCTCACGCCGGTGCCCCCATCCCTGCGGCGTCCAGCACACCGTAGGCAATGCGGCTCTTGCGCCCGCCAACCACCTCGGTCAGGCCTAGCTCGGCGAAGACGGGACTGCCGCTCCGTTCCTTGACCACTACCCGCCGTCGGGCCACCCGGCAGGCGGCGGCGATGGTCGCCCGGCTCAGGGGCTGATGACAAGCCAACGCCCGCCATGGCCGCATATGGGCCGATTCCATCACCGGCTCGCGGAACATGGGGTCAAAGTACACGATATCAAAGGAGGCTGCGGGCAAAGTGGAAAGGTAGGCTTCATGGTCCGCGCGGACAACCTCGATGCGGCGCATGGCATCCCGCAGTCCGTCATGATCCGGATCGTAATTCTGGAGGCCCCAACGGACGACGGCCGCCAGCACAGGCACGGCCTCCAGGCCCACCACCCGGCCTTGCCCGCCGACGACAAAAGAGGCCACGATCGCGTCGCTGCCAAGCCCAAGGGTGCAGTCCAAGACCGTGTCACCCGGGCGCAAACCCATGGCTTGCACCATTACGTCCGGCTTGCCCCGCTCCAATTCCCGCACGCGCGGCCGCGCCATGCCAGGGTGGAAGAAAATCTCGCCGGCCGGCGTGTGCACGACAAGCCGCTCTCGGGTGACCACGAGAACCGCTTCGGCGTCCAGGTCGTCCAGGGAACCTCGCCGCGGCACGTACGGAACTCCGAGCTCGGCAGCCAGGACACGGGCCCGCATCTCCTCTTGCGCGGTAGGATGACGAGACGTGGTGACAAGCGTCAATGGCGCCCAAACCTCCTGGCAAGCTCGCTCTTAGCCACTTCGATGACAATGGGTCGGCCGTGGGGACAGGCGAAGGGATTGTCGGCCTGGGACAGCTCTTCCAGCAGCTGCCTCATCTGCCGCTCGTTCAAGACTTGGCCAGCCTTAATCGCCGCCCGGCACGCGAGCTGTGCGCACACCTCGTGGGGGCGCCAGCCGCCTTCGGATTCACCGGCGGCCAGCACGTCCTCCAGCACCCGCTGGATGTCGGCGGCGTCGTGGGCCGCAAAGGGCACCGGCACGCCGCGGAGCAGATACGTGCGCCCGCCGAAGGGCTCCAGCACAAAGCCCAGTCGCTCCAGTGTCTCTTGATGAAACTCCGCCAGCCCCGCCTGGGCTGGGGAGAGTGTGATGGTAATAGGTATCATGAGCTGCTGCACATCCGCCCTGCCACAGGCAGCAGCCCGCAGAAACTGCTCGTAAAGGATGCGCTCGTGGGCCACGTGCTGGTCCACGATCCAGAGGCCCGCCGGCGTCTCACCCAGGATGTAGGTTCGGTGCAGTTGACCCAGCACCGTCATCTCCCGCAGCGCCTGGCGGGCGTCCGCGTTGGATGCCGCCTGCCCCTGGTCACCGGAGCGGGTCAATCCATCAGACGGGATGCCACCATTCTTGCCTTCCCCTGCGACCGCCTTGCGGCTCCATGCGGACGAAGCTGCAACTTCCCGGGCGGCGGCGACCAGCGGTGCGCTTTCAACGTCAGGTGCGATCGACTCACGCGGGTGGAAATCGTACCGCGACGCCGCTAACCTCGTGCCCGGCACGGCCCCGGGGCCCGGTAGGGGCAGGCCCGATTGTTCTGGAGGACGAACCGCCGCGTCCGTACGTTCGCCATGCCCGGCATCCGGTCTCTCCCCACCGTAAGCGTACGGACCCGCTGCGGGCCTTGGGACCCCGAGCCCGCCGACGAGATTGGCGCTGAGAAGCGCCTGCCGCACCGCCCGCAGAACGGTGCGAAAAACGACGCCGTCGTCCCGGAAGCGCACCTCCGCCTTGGCCGGGTGGACGTTGACGTCCACCGACCTAGGGTCGATGGTCAAGTGTACCGCGGCTGCCGGGAAGCGACGCGGTGGCAACAGCGTGTCATAACCGTTTTCAATGGCGCGCGCGATGGCGTTGGACTGGATCCACCGGCCGTTGAGAAAGACGGCAATCCGCTCCCGAGTGCCGTGGTGCAGGCCGGGCTTCCCTACGAGGCCCAGCACACCGATGGCTTCGGCCTCGTACTCCAGGGGGAGCATATCCCGCACCACAGCTTGCCCATACACCGCTGCGAGCACCGACGAGAGTCTCCCGTCCCCAGGGGTTGCCAGCAGCTCCCGCCCATCGGCCAACAGGCGAAACGCTACATCGGGCCTGGCCATCGCCAGGCGCGCCACCACATCCGCGACGTAACGCTTCTCAGTGGTGTCCGTGCGTAGGAACTTGTAGCGGGCCGGCGTGTTGAAGAACAGCCGCCGCACGATGACAGTAGTGCCGACCGGCGCCCCGACCGGACCCAACCCCTGGGGCACGCCCGCCACGATGACGTACTGGGTCCCTTCCAGATGTTCCCGGGGGCGGGTGCGCATCTCCACCTCCGCGACAGCCGCGATGCTAGGCAGAGCCTCCCCGCGGAAGCCCAAGGTGGCTACGGCGAACAGGTCATCGGCGCTGGCGATCTTGCTGGTGGCATGGCGTTCAAAGGCCAGGGGCACCTCGGCTGGCGGAATGCCGTGCCCGTCGTCGGTCACGCGGATGTACTCCTTGCCCCCGCCGCGGATCTCCACCTCGACCCGGCGGGCACCCGCATCGAGACTGTTTTCCACGAGCTCCTTGACCGCCGAAGCGGGCCGCTCAATGACCTCGCCGGCCGCGATGCGGTTGGCGACGTGGGGCTCCAGAACAACGATGGGCCGGTGTGGCATGAGGCACCTCCTTATCCCGGGTTTCCGGCGCCGACGCTATTCGCCGCCGCCGGCCAGCTTTGCCTGCCACTCGGCCAGGAGATTGAGGGCCTCCAGGGGAGTCATGCGCGGAATATCCAACCGGCGCAGCTGGTTGAGGATCTCGTCCTCCACCAGGTGCAGCGACAGCTCCTCTGCTTCACTTGCCGCGGCCGTTTCTCCTGCCGCGCCGTCCGCCGCGGCAAACAGGGCGGCCAGGCTCAACTGGGCGGGCCGGACCGGGCCCGCCTCGAGCTCCTTGAGCAGCCGCTGGGCGTGGCGGATGATGTCCTTCGGGATCCCCGCCATACGGGCCACGTTAATCCCGTAGCTGCGGTCGGCCCCTCCGGGCACAATCTTGTACAAGAACGTGATCCGGCCCCGGCTCTCGGCCACCTCCGCACGGTAGTTGCGCGCCCGAGGCAGCTCCTCGGGCAGCCGGGTGAGCTCATGGTAATGGGTCGATATCAGGGTCCTCGCGCCGATGCGGTCGTGGATGTGGACCGCGATGGCATGCGTCAGGGCCAGCCCGTCGTAGGTGCTCGTCCCGCGCCCCAGTTCATCGATGACGATGAGACTCTTGGCCGTCGCGTGGTGAAGAATGTTGGCTGCCTCGTTCATTTCCACCATGAAGGTGCTCTGCCCGGTGCCAAGGTCGTCCGCGGCGCCAACCCGGGTAAAGATACGGTCGACGAGGCCAATGTGGGCCGACTCCGCGGGCACAAAGCTCCCCATGTGGGCCAAGAGCGTGATGAGGGCCACCTGCCGCAGGTACGTGCTCTTGCCCGCCATGTTGGGCCCGGTGAGCACGATGAGCTGCTGTTGGTCCCGGTCCAACCGGATATCGTTGGGAACGAAACCGGTTTCCCGGTGCATCGCCTCCACCACCGGGTGGCGCCCGGCACGGACGTCGATGACGTCGTCGTCGGCTACTTCCGGTCGGCACCAGTGGCTGTTGACTGCGACCTCAGCCAGGGACGCCAGCGCGTCCAAGGACGCGATGCGCCGGGCGGTGGCCTGGATCCCGGCCGCCTCGGCGGCCACGAAATCCCGCAGCTGCGCAAAGAGCTCGTATTCCAGCTCCACAATCCGCTCCTCAGCCCCGAGGACGAGCGCCTCCTGCTCCTTGAGCGCAGGTGTGATAAACCGCTCGGCCCCCGCCAACGTCTGCTTGCGCTCGTAATCGGGTGGCACCAGGTGCAGGTTGGGGCGTGTAACCTCGATGTAGTAGCCAAAGACCTTGTTGAAACCGATTTTAAGCGACTTGATCCCCGTCCGGGCGCGCTCGGCCTCCTCCAGCTGCGCGATCCACTCTTTGCCGCGGCTGGTGGCCGCCCTCAGGCGGTCCACCTCTTCGTGGAAACCGTCCCGGATGAGACCGCCTTCCTTCACGCTGGCCGGCGGGTCGTCCACCAGCGTCGCCGCGATGCGGCCGGTGACGTGCCCGAGCTCATCCATGCCGCCGGCCAACTCCCTCAGACTATCCCGTACGGGGAAAGAGAAGATCAGTTCCTTGATGTGGGGCACCCGCTCCAGGGATTGGCGTAACGCCACCAGATCGCGAGCATTGGCGCTGCGGTACGCGACGCGGCCCACCAGGCGCTCGATGTCGGCCACGCTGCGCAACGTCGCCCGCAGCTCCCGGCGCAAGTCGCTGTGGCGGACGAGGTCTTCCACCGCGTCGAGGCGCGCCACGATCGCGCGCCGGTCCAAGAGAGGTTGGTCCAGCCAGCGGCGCAACATACGCCCGCCCATGGAGGTTTCCGTCTTGTCCAGCACCCATAAGAGGCTGCCCTTAAAGCTGCCGTCCCGCAGCGTGCGCACGAGCTCGAGGCTCCGGCGGGTGGCACCGTCGAGCACCATGTGATCAGCGGTGGAATAGGTGGTGATTCCGGTGATCTGCTGGGCGGCCGTCTTTTGGGTTTCCGAAAGGTACTGCAGGATTGCCCCGGCCGCCGAGACGGCCAGCGTCATGCCTTCGCAGCCGTAGCCAGCGAGGGAATGGACACCGAAATGTTCCGTCAGGCGCCGGTAGGCCGTGTCGGGGTGAAACGCGCGGTCATCATACGGCCACGCAGTGCGCACGTGAAGGCGCAACTGGCTCATGAGCCCGTCGTCCGCTGCGATGCCTGGACCAAGCAACGCCTCCGCGGGCGAGAGCCGTTGCAGCTCGTTGAGCAGCTGCGCCTGGGCGTCTTCGCCGCCGAACTGAGTGACCTGGAAATCGCCGGTGGAGACGTCGGCTACCGCCAGGCCATAGCCGCCTCTCCCCCGCGTGATGGCCACGAGAAAGTTGTTGGCCCGCTCGTCCAAAGACCCCGGGGTGACAATGGTGCCGGGCGTTACCACCCGCACCACGTCGCGCTCGACGAGGCCTTTGGCAAAACGGGGATCTTCCAGCTGGTCGCAGACGGCCACCTTGTAGCCGTGGGCCACCAGGGCGGCCAGGTAGCTGTCCGCTGCGTGGTACGGAACCCCGCACATGGGGATCCGGCCGGCCTTGCCCGCCTCCCGGGACGTCAGGGTGATGTCCAGGAGGCGGCTGGCCAGCACCGCGTCGTCGCCGAACATCTCATAAAAATCCCCGAGGCGAAAAAACACGATCGCGTCGGGGTATTGCCGCTTGATGCGTTCGTACTGCTCCATCATCGGGGTGGACATGGGGCGTTACGCGGTGCGGCTGACCGCGGGCACCTCCACGTCCCCCACCAGGGTCCAAGTGCGGGCCTCGGTAATGCGCACCGGCACCACCTGCCCGATGAGCTCGTCCCCGCCGTGGAACACCACGATCTTGTTGCCCCGGGTGCGGCCGGTGAGGCGGCTGGGGTCCTTTTCGCTTTTGCCCTCCACCAGCACTTCCTGAAGCGTCCCCACGAGGGCCTTGTTGCGCTTGGCGGTGATGGCGTTCTGCACCTCGATGAGGCGCTGCAGCCGCTCCCGCTTTACCTCTTCTGGGATCGGATCGGGCAAGTTCGGGGCGCCCGTGCCCGGGCGCGGCGAGTAGATGAAGGTAAAGGCCCCATCAAACTGCACTTCCTCCACGAGCGACACCGTGTCCTCAAACTCCTCGTCGGTTTCTCCGGGGAAGCCGACGATGATATCGGTGGTGAGGGTAAGGTCGGGGATGTGGCTCCGGAGCTTTTCCACAAGGGCCAAGTACTGCTCACGGGTATAGCGGCGACCCATGAGTTTGAGGATCCTGTTGTTGCCCGACTGGACCGGCAAGTGCAGCCACTCGCACACCTTGTCGGCGTCCCGCATGGCGACAATCAACTCGTCGGTGATGTCCCTGGGGTGCGAGGTCGTGAACCGCAGCCGCTCAATGCCCGGGATCTCGTTGAGACGCCACAAAAGCGAAGCGAGGCTGGTGCCGTCACCCAAGTCTTTGCCGTACGCGTCCACCGTCTGTCCGAGAAGGGTAATCTCCTTGTACCCTTCCGCCGCGAGCTGCTCGACCTCGGCAATGATATATCCCGCTCGCCGGCTGCGCTGCCGTCCACGGGTCTGAGGCACGATGCAGAAGCTGCAGCGGTAGTCGCAGCCGTAAATAATGGTGACGTAGGCCTTGAGCTTGTCTTCCCGCATAACCGGGAGACCTTCGACGATGTCGCCGTGCTCGTCCCAGACCTCCATCACCCGCTGGCCTGTCTCCTGCACCTGGTGCAGGAGTTCGGGGAGCCGGTGGATGTTCATGGTGCCAAAGACGAGGTCAACGTGGGGCAGCTGGTCCCAGATTTTCTGGCGCTCGACCTTGCTCTGGGGCATGCAGCCGCAGATGCCGATAATCAGGTTGGGGTTTTCTTCCTTGAGGCGCTTGAGAAGCCCCACCTGGCCGTACACCTTCCGCTCGGGATTCTCCCTGACCGAGCAGGTGTTGTAGAGGATCAAGTCGGCCTCCGCCGGGTCGTCGGTAGGGGCGTAGCCTTCCCGCGCCAAGAGGCCAAACATCGTCTCGGTGTCCAGCACGTTCATCTGGCAACCCAAGGTGACGATGTGAACCTTCTTCGTCGCATTTTCCGGCGGCTTGATCGAAGGCCGGGGCATCGGATTGTTGATGATGGGCAAAAGGTCGAGGGCCATGCGGCTCCCCCCTCACAAAACTCTACCGTTGCGCAAACCCCATTGTAGTACAATTGCCCCCACCGGGCAAGGAACCCATCTGGAAGCGGCGAAACCGCTATCTCGAGGTGATCGCCGTGCGCCGAGTACGCCTCTGGAAAGTGTTCGCCTTTGGCCTGGCCATCGGGCTTTTGTTGGCCGTAGTCCAGCGCGCGGCTCACGAGTTCCTGTTCATCCGTGCCCTTTTGTTCCAATGACGCTGGCGAAAGAACGCGTTCTTGAACCAAGGCGCGGCTTTCAGTCCATAGGCCTACCCGGCCCCCGCCGGCGCCTCCGCGAGGGTCGTTGTCTCGATGCTCGCGAGGGCCTCCCGCACCAGCCCGGCCACGTCCAGCGCCGCCTCCGCCGCCTCCACCTCCGCCAGCTGCGGCCGCGTCGCCGGGTGCGCCGGCACAAAGATCGTGCAGCAATCCTCATAGGGCCGGATGGAGATCGAATACGTGCCGATGGCTTGCGCCCGCTCCACGATCTCCTGCTTGTCGAAACCGACCAGCGGTCGCAAGATGGGCATGCTGGTCACCGCGTTGATGACGGACATGTTTTCCAACGTTTGGCTGGCTACCTGGCCGACGCTCTCCCCTGTAACAAGAGCCAAAGCGCCCACGTCCTGGGCGACCGCGACCGCGATGCGAAGCATGAAGCGGCGCATAAGGGTGATCATCAGCTCGGCCGGTGCCTGCCGCCGGAGCTCCTTTTGGATCTCGGTAAAGCGGACCACATGGAGCCGGATAGGCCCGCCCCAAGAGGCCAGCACCCCGGTCAGATCCTTCACTTTGTCCAGGGCCCGTTCGCTGGTAAACGGCGGGCTGTGGAAGTGGATTGCATCCAGCCGGATGCCGCGCTTCATCGCCATCCAGCCGGCGACGGGGCTGTCGATACCGCCGGAAAGAAGCAGCAGCGCGTGGCTGCTGACGCCCACCGGCAGCCCGCCCGGACCGGGGGTTTGCTCCGAATACAAGTACGCTCCCTGCTCCCGCACTTCGATGGAGACGACCAGCTCGGGCTGGTGCAGATCCACTTTCAACTGGGGGTATGTTCGCAACAACAGCGCCCCGATGCGCTCGTTGATCTCCTGGGACGTCAGGGGAAACGCCTTGTTGGGCCGGCGCGCCTGGACGCGGAAGGTGCGCGCCCCCGCCGGGCCTAGCCGCCTCACCAGCTCCACGGCCCCCTCTTCCACTGCCTCTACGGTCAGTGGCACCCGGAGGGCCGGGCTGACGGCCACGATGCCAAACACCTTTTGCAGCCGTTCCAGGGCCGCGCGGGTGTGAGCAGAATCTCCCAGCTCGACGAAGATGCGCCCGTAGGCCCGTTGGACCCGGCCCGGCAAGGCATCGCCCAACGCGGCCCGGATGTTGCGCATGAGTTGTTCCTCAAAGAGGTGCCGGTTTTTCCCCTTGAGTCCAATCTCTCCGTAACGAATCAAGAGCAAATGGTCCAAAGGACGAGGTGCCTCCCCGACGAATACTCCCGCTCTAGCGGCGGACCAGCGCGGCTAGGTCCAGCGCGACGGCGCTGATCCTTTCCACCGCCGCGTCGATGTCGTCCTCCGTCGTCATGGACGAAAGGCTCAGCCTGATGGCCCCACCGGCCACGTCCTCGCTCAACCCGAGCGCGGCCAGAACGTGGCTCAAGCCGGTACGGCGCGACGAGCATGCGGACCCAGCGGAGACGTAGATGCCCGCTTCGGCCAGGCTGTGGACCAGTACCTCGCCCTTCAGCCCGGGGAACGACACGTTGAGGATATGGGGTGCCGACTGGCGAGGCTCCACCGGTGTGTTGCGCACCGCCCACGGCACGCTCTGCGCGATTC
>LZRQ01000134.1 GCA_002159155.1 Firmicutes bacterium ZCTH02-B6 | reverse complement strand
CGCCATAAGGGTCCAATGCACGGCCCGCTGGGTCGTATCGGACAAGGGCTGGATCCCTGCCGTATACAGCGCCACAAGGGAGCTTAGGATGAGGAGCCCCTTTACCAGGACGGAGGCCGCGCGGGAGTTCATTGCAGTACACCTTTCTCCCGCAAATACCGCTCGGCTCCAGGGTGGAACGGAATCGGGATGCCCGAGGCAGCGCCTTCCAACGTCAGATCCTGAGCCGCGGGGTGGGAATCCTGAAGGGCCTTGACGTTGTCCAGCAACGCATTGGTCATGGCGTAGACGACATCGTCGGCCAAGTCAGCACTGACGATCACCATGTTGGAGACCATCAGCGTGGTGGCCGGCTCGGTCGCCCCGTAAAAGTCCGCCGGAATGTGGACGCGGCTATAGTAGGGGTACTGGGCGATGGCCTTGGCCATGAACTCTTCATCGAAGCTGAGCAACCGGAAGTCTCGCCGGGAGGCGGCCAACTGCTGGATGGCCGGGCTCGGCATGGCCGCCTGCACGATCACGGCGTCCACCGCACCGTCCTTGAGCTGGCTGACGCCTTCGTCGTAAGACACGTACGTGGCTCGCACGTCGTCGAGGGTGAAACCGGCCAGCTCGAACAACTCCCGGCCGATGTCGATGGCCGCGCCTCCTGCCGGACCCATAACCACGCGCTTGCCCTTGAGATCAGCCAAGGTCCGGATGGGCGAATCGGCCATGACGACCACCTGGAATACGCCCTGGCTCAAATTCCCGAACATGGCCCGTACTTTGGTGTGAGGCTGGCTGAAGGGGGAGGCGCCCGTGTAGCCCGCAAACGCGGTGCGCGCCTGCGTAATGGCCACCTCGACGCTGCCATCCTGGACCAGCCTGACGTTTTCCACGGCGCCGCCGGTCACTTGGGCCGTTGCCTGGGCATCCAGCTGCTCAGTCAAGATTTGCGCCATCGCGATGCCGATCGGGTAATAGGCGCCGCCTGAACCAGCGGTTCCGATGGTGATGAACCGGGGTACGTTTCCGGTTGATGTGCTGGATGTTGACGATGTCGATGCAGCGGATGAGGACGGCGGACTAGATGACGAAGAGGTTTGGGACGAGGTGCTGGACTGGCCGGGAGCGGTAGCGGTCGGGCTCTGGGTTGTTCGTTGACCGCCACAGCCGACGAGCAGGACAGCCAGCAACAGCAAGACCGCCAGCCCGCCTCTCCACCTGGCAACGCGACGACGCACAGGGATTCCCCCTTCCGGATGTGGATAGAAAACGTTTTCTAGAAACATCCTAGACCGACGAATCTTGCCTGTCAATGGTGCGTCGATAGGAATTCTCAACTCCACACTCCACAGAAAAAACTGTACTCAGTGGGGAAGCCCGTGAGCTGGGGCCGGCGTGCAAAATCGCTCAACGACGCAGTTGGGCGGATTCCCCGAACATGGTCGCATCGGCCGCACCAGGCTTGAACGTGCTCAGCTTGCCAGCTACAGTAGAGTCTGGAAAGAGCTTTCGGCAGACAGCTCGCTAGAAAACGTTTGCTCGGGAAGGGGCACACGCCAGTGGCGGCGACCATCGTGGACGTGGCGAAACTGGCAGGCGTTTCCGTGGCCACGGCCTCCCGGGTGCTGAGCGGCAGCCGGTACAAGGTGTCGGATGGTGTGCGGGAGCGGGTGCTGAAGGCGGCCTCGGAGTTGCAGTACGTGCCCAATGCCCATGCCAGGGCCCTGGTGGGTTCCGGTACCAGGACGGTGGGCGTGTTGGTGCACGATGTAACGAACCCCTACTTCACACAACTGGTGGGAGCCATCCAACGGGTGGCCGCCGAAATGGGCCTGCTGGTGCTCATCGGCAGCAGCGACCGGAATCCGGACAGGGATCTGTCCTTTATCCATATGCTGTATGCTCACCGGGTGGAAGCGCTCATTATCGCGGCCAGCGGCGTCGACGACTTGGAGTTCGCGCAGCGGATGACCCGCAGCGTCGAGATGTTTACGCAGAATGGGCGCCGGGTGGTCTTCATTAACCGCCACCATGTTCCGGGGGACTGCGTGCTTCCCGACAACTTCAATGGTGCGCGGACCCTTGGACAGTTGCTGGTGCGCTTGGGACACCGCCGCATCGGCATCATCAGTGGTCCCGAGCGTCTTACCGCGACCAGGGACCGCCTAGAAGGGTTTCGTCGCGCACTTGCGGACGCCGGCATTCCCCTGACGCCGGAACAAATCGAGGTAGGAGACTTCAGTCGCGACGGCGGTTTTCGCGCGGCTCAGCGCCTCATGGAGCGAGTACCGGGCCTTACCGCCGTCGCCGCGATGAATGACCTGATGGCCATCGGCGCCATCGCGGCCTTGCGGGAGCGGGGTTTGGTGGTTCCCCGGGACGTGTCGGTCACCGGATTCGGCGACCACTTCTTTGCCCGCGATGTCATGCCTCCCTTGACCACCGTACACGTGCCGCTGGAGGAGATGGGCGCCCGCGCTATGAAGCTGGCGCTGACGCCTGCCGGGCCAGAGATCCGGGTGGAGCACATTCCGCTGGAGGTGGTGGAGCGGGAGAGCACCGCTCCACCGCCGGCGCGCGAACGCGAGGCCGTTGGGTGACTTTCCCAGGAACCACGATAGGCCACCAGCTTCCCGGCCAGTGTTGACAGATGCCGCTGCAGCCCCGAGAATAGCTGTGCCGAGCTGTTGCGCTCGAGCCAGAACCCGAGGGGGCTGCCCATGAGCCGGACGACGGCCGCAGACGACCGCCGGACGCCCGAGAGCCACGACGTAATCCGCGTGGTTGGGGCCCGGGAAAACAACCTCAAGAGCATCACCGTCGAAATCCCAAAGCGGAAGCTGACCGTATTCACGGGCGTGTCCGGCTCGGGCAAAAGCTCGCTGGTCTTTGACACCATCGCCGCGGAGTCGCAGCGGCTCATCAACGAGACATACAGCGTATTCGTGCAAGGGTTCATGCCCAGCATCGCCCGGCCCGAGGTCGATCTCTTGAGCGGCCTCACTCCCGCCATCGTCGTGGACCAGGAGCCGCTTGGCGCCAACATCCGTTCCACGGTGGGCACGGCCACCGACGCCCATGCGCTCTTGCGCATCCTGTTCAGCCGGTTGGGGGAGCCCTACATCGGCCCGCCCAACGCGTTTTCGTTTAACGTCCCGTCGGTCCAGGCGAAAGGTTCCATGACCATCGAGCGGGGCAGCGGGGAAACCGTGACGAAGACGTTCGCCGTCCACGGCGGCATGTGCCCTCGCTGCGAAGGCACCGGTCAAGTGACCGACATCGACGTGCACCAACTCTTGGACTTCGACAAGTCGCTCAACGAAGGGGCCATCACTGTCCCCGGCTACTCGGCGGGCGGCTGGTCGGTGCGCTACTTTACCGAATCCGGCTTCTTTGATCCGGACAAGCCGATCCGCGACTACACCGAAACCGAACTGCACGACTTGCTGTACCGGGACGCCACCAAGATCAAGATCAACGGGATCAATATCACCTACGAAGGGCTTGTACCGCGCATCCGCAAGTCGTTCCTGAACAAGGACGTGGAGGCCATGCAGCCTCACATCCGTGCTTTCGTGGAGCGGGCGGTCACCTTCAAGAAGTGTCCCGATTGCGAAGGCACCCGACTCAATGAGCGGGCTCGGTCCCCACGGATCCGCGGGCTCAACATCGCCGAAGTCTGCGCGATGCAGGTAAGCGACTTAGCCGAGTGGGTGCGCGAACTCAACGAGCCCTCCGTGGCGCCGTTGGTCCAGCAACTGCAGCAGGTGCTCGACTCTTTCGTCGAGCTGGGGCTCGGGTACTTGAGTCTCGACCGGCCGACGGGCACCTTGTCGGGCGGCGAGGCGCAGCGGGTCAAGATGGTGCGACAGCTCGGCTCTGCCTTGACGGACATCACCTACGTGTTTGACGAACCGACGGCCGGGCTGCACCCCCACGACGTGCAGCGCGTGAACCGGCTGCTCTTGCGCTTGCGGGACAAGGGCAATACGGTGCTGGTCGTCGAGCACAAACCCGAGGTGATCGCCATCGCCGACCACGTGGTAGACCTCGGCCCCGGCGCCGGGGAGGCGGGCGGGCGAGTGTGCTACGTGGGCCCTGTTGATGGTTTGCGCAAGAGTGGCACGCTGACCGGCCAGTACATGGACTATCGGGCTTCGTTGAAACCGGCGGTGAGGCAGCCTAAGGGATGGCTCGAGGTGCGGGGGGCCAACACCAACAACCTAAGAAACGTGGACGTGGACATTCCCTTGGGCGTGCTCGTCGCGGTGACGGGCGTAGCGGGCTCGGGCAAGAGTTCGCTTATTCACGGCTCGGTTTCGCCGCGGCCTGGCGTCGTCGCCATCGATCAGAGCCCTATCCGCGGCTCCCGGCGCAGTAACCCGGCCACCTACACAGGTGTGCTCGACCACATCCGCAAGGCGTTTGCCAAGGCCAACGGGGTGAAGCCGGCGTTTTTCAGCGCCAACTCCGAGGGCGCTTGCCCTACCTGCAACGGTAGCGGCTTCACCCACATGGACCTGATGACAGCGGCCGGCGTCGCCACCCTATGCGAGGACTGCGGGGGCAAGGGTTTCCAGCCCGCGGTGCTCCAGTACAAGCTGGGTGGGCGGGACATCAGTGAGGTCATGGCCATGTCGGTCCATGAGGCCAAGGAATTTTTCAGCCAAGGCGATGCCCGGACGCCGGCAGCGGTGGAGATCCTCAAGCGTCTGTCCGACGTGGGGCTCGGGTATCTTAAGCTCGGCCAGCCCCTGACCACGCTGTCGGGCGGCGAGCGGCAGCGCCTTAAGCTGGCCGCCCATATGGGAGAGCCGGGCGACATCTACGTGCTGGATGAGCCGACGACGGGGCTGCACCTCGCAGACGTGGAGCAACTGCTCGGCCTGCTGGACCGGTTGGTGGACTCGGGCAAGACGGTGATCGTCATCGAGCATCACCTCGCGGTGATGGCGCATGCCGACTGGATCATCGACCTCGGGCCGGGGGCCGGCCATGACGGTGGACGAGTCGTCTTCACCGGCCCGCCGGCGGAACTGGTGGCCGATGGCGCTACCATTACCGGGAAGTACTTGGCGGACTACGTCCGCGCGTAAGCGTCCAAACGGCCCTGTTCGACGGGGAGGAACCGTGGGGGTACCTACTGCAAGTTGCGGATGGTCATACGCAACTGTTCATCAAACCCTTGCAGTTCCTCCATGAGGATATGCTTCCTGGTGTCGTCTTTGGCGGCTGCGAACGAACCGAGCACCATGAGTCCAAGTACGAACAAGCCGGGAACCGGCCAGAAGTGCATCACGATTAGGCCGACGATAACGCTTACCAGCAAGTACTTCACGAGGCTGACCAGGTACAGTATCACGTTACGCAACATTCACCGCCTCCACGGATGCGACCAACCTAGATGCGTCGACGGTGACAAGCCGTTCGATCTCGTGACGGTACTTGGAACGGATGTAATTGCGAATGATGAGACGCTCATCCTTGTCACCGTGTAACCCGGCGAGCAAATTCTCATAGGCGTTGAAGAACGCCCTTTCTTCCTCCGAGAGTGGTCTTTCACTAGCCTGTGCGCAGAGCAGTTCCACGTATTCCTTAAAGGCCCATTGGTGCATGACAGCACCTTCGAGTCGAGCCCGCTGCTTTGCCTTTTCAACAAAGCTCCAAGCCTTAAGGGTCTTATATCTCACCGTGAGTTCCTGGATTTGGCGATTTTGTTCTTCGACCAGCGCCTGCAGCCGCTGAATCTCGGCCTGTAGGATTTGCACCTGCTTGCGGAGCCGGTTGATCTCTGGTTGTCGCAACAGGGCGCCGGCAACTACTCCGCCAAGCGTCCCAAGAAGGACGGGGATCAGGGGTATTGGCACCGAGTCACTCACCTTTCCTCGAATATGTCCGTCAAACTATCGATATTGGCATATCCCCTCTCGAGCTCGCGGATGTAGTCCGCACCGGTCGACAAGGTGGGTAGCGCGCGACCGGTTTGAAGGACCGCCGCTTCCAAT
Organism: Firmicutes bacterium ZCTH02-B6; assembly: GCA_002159155.1. Classification (GTDB taxonomy): domain Bacteria; phylum Bacillota; class Limnochordia; order Limnochordales; family ZCTH02-B6; genus ZCTH02-B6. The sequence continues at coordinate 3,610 of LZRQ01000134.1, read as the reverse complement.
GCGAGGTTTTTTTGACACAGATCTTCCGTAACCGCTTCGAGACGGCGAATCTCCCGCCGGTTCAGTCGGAAGAACTTATATAGCTCTTTCAACAGCAGCGTCAGAGTGGGCCAGTTGATCATCGGGACGCCGCCAGTGCGTACCATGCCGATGACAACCTGCGACAAGAAGGTAGACGAGTACCCGACGACTCGAATTTGGGTGGCCCGGATCTCGTCGTCTATGGAGCGGGCGCGGATGTGCGCTTCGCAGAGTGCCCACGTCAGTCCAGTGCTCAAGATGTCCTGAACCTTGAGACTGAACAGGTGCGAAAAGACCTCGTTGGCGCGCAGGTCGGCGCCCGTCGTTTGCTTGGTTCGCTCCGCGATGTAGATAAGCCAGTTGCTCAGCTTGCCGTCGTCGGTGCGATAGTCAAAAAAGGAGTGAAACGGAATGGGTAGACCTTGCTTAGAGAAAGTATCGGCCGCGAGGTGGCGAAACACCTGAATGACGCCCTTAATGATGCCGTACTTCGGTTGTGTGGTCAGCACGAGGAAAGGGTTATCAGCCGAAAGTGAGAACGGGTCATGACCTCGCAGCAAACGATGAAAATCGACCCGGGCTTGTTGACCGCTCCGGTCCAGAAAGACGCGTTGGCCGTTTAGCGGCACTTTGTCGATATCGTCCTGATAGTGATGCAAGATGGCGCCCAGGGTGGACCTGGGGTGTTCTGCGCTTGCGTCCGAGTGGACTGTGTCGAGAAAGTCGCGCAGCTGGTTTCGCGTGCTGAGCGCCGCGCCTAGCAAACCGTAAATAAGGGAGCCCACATAGTCCCAGACATCGAGTTGAGACGGAATAGAGCCTAACTGTGTCTTGTCCAAATTGCCAAGGTCCACATTCGCGTCGGCCAGTCGCTTTTGCAGTCGCACGAGGTCTTGTATTGAACGTTCGAGGGATTGGACGAGGAGGCGATCGGTGTAACTTTGCTCCATCCCACTGTGTTCCTCGCTTTCTGGAGCATAGTTAATTCACGGTTTGCCATCTGTTTCCTGTTTGGCTGTTCTACTTTACCGAATAGTTGGCTGCGGACAGCCGGGGTAAAGATAAAAAGGTAGGGGATTCCAGTTGCGTATCCCGAATACCTAGACTGGGACCGGGCGCGAGGAGCTGGACAAGTTGGCACGGACAACCCTCAAGCGGAATCATGAACAACGCATTGTTTCGGGGCACCTGTGGGTTTACCTGGGCAATGTGGCCGAGGTGGAAGGCGAACCGTCTCCAGGCGACATCGTGGATGTGTGCGCGGCCAACGGCGAATGGCTGGGCCGGGGCTATTACAACCCTCACTCCCAAATCGTTATCCGCCTGCTGAGTCGTAGCGACGAGCCCATTGACGACGCCTTTTTTGCGGAACGGATCCGGAGGGCGCGGGAGTGGCGGGCGCGCTTTATGCCCGGCGCCACCTCCTACCGGCTGGTGTACTCCGAAGGCGATCGGCTCCCGGGCTTGATCGTGGACAAGTACGAAGACGTTTTGGTCGTCCAGTTTCTTACGTTGGGGATGGACGTGAGGCGGGAGCAGATCGTACGGGTCCTTGCCGAACTTGAGCGACCGCGCGCCATCTACGAGCGCAGCGATGTACCGAGCCGCAAATACGAGGGGTTGGAGCCGCGCACGGGGTTGCTATGGGGAGAGCTCCCGCCTCAGCCGATGGTCATCCGGGAGAACGGCTTGGCCTTCGAGGTGGACGTAGCAACAGGCCAAAAGACGGGCTACTTCTTGGACCAGAAAGAGAACCGCCAAGCCCTCGCCCCGCTGGTCGACGGGGCGCGCGTGCTGGACGTTTTCTGCCACAACGGCCCCTTCTCCATACACGCATTGCACTACGGAGCCCGGGCGGTGCTGGGGGTGGACAGCTCTGCTCAAGCCCTGGAAACGGCACGCCGCAACGCCGCCCGCAACGGTTTCGCCGACGCAGTTCGCTTTGTGGAAGCCAACGCGTTCGATTTCCTCCGGGAGCTGGAGCGCTCCGGTGAGCGGTTCGATGTGGTGATCCTGGATCCGCCTGCGTTCGCCAAAAGCAAAGCCCACTTCGCGGCGGCCCGGCGCGGGTACAAGGAGATCAACCTTCGGGGCATCAAGCTTCTGCGCCCCGGCGGATTCCTCGTCACCTGCTCCTGTTCGCACCACATGCCGGCGGACGCGTTTTACGACCTGGTGTTGGAAGCCGCTTCCGACGCCCGCCGCCCGCTGCGGCTCGTCGAGTGGCGGGGCCAGGCCAAGGATCACCCGGTCCTGGCCGGTGTGCCGGAGACGTCATACCTCAAGTGCTTGATTTGCGAGGCGTTATAAAACATGCAGGCCGGGCTTCCCGGCCGGGAGGGGAGAACCGGTATGGAATACCGCCCGTTGGGCAATTCGGGGCTCATGGTGAGCGCCGTCAGCTTCGGCACGTGGGCCATTGGCAGCGCATGGGGGCCGGTCGACAGGAACGAGGCGCTGCGGGGGTTGCACCGGGCCATTGACGCCGGCGTCAATTTTTTCGACACAGCCGATATCTACGGTGATGGCCGGAGCGAAGAGCTCCTTCGGGAGGCCACGAAAGGCCGCGAGGACGAGATCTACATCGCCACCAAGTTCTGTCGCTCGGAGAACATCTACGACCCGGAAACGTACTCCGAGCGCACGGTGCGGCGCCTGTGCGAGGCCAGCCTGAAGCGGCTCGGCCGCGAGCGCATCGATTTGTACCAGATTCACTGCCCGCCTCACGAGATCATTAAACAGGGCGACGTGTTTGAGGTCCTGGACCGGCTGCAGCAGGAGGGCAAGATCCGCTTTTACGGCGTCAGCGTAGAAACCGTAGAAGAGGGCCTGACGGCTCTCCAGTATCCAGGAGTGCGGGTGCTCCAGGTTATCTTCAACATCTTCCGGCAGAAGCCGCTGGAGGAACTGTTCCCGAAGGCGCAGGCGCAGGGCGTGGGGATCCTCGCGCGCTTGCCTTTAGCCAGCGGCTTGCTGACCGGCAAATTCACCAAGGACACCACGTTCCCGCCTGACGATCACCGCAACTACAACCGGGACGGGCAGTACTTCAACGTGGGAGAAACCTTCGCCGGACTTCCGTTTGAAACCGGGGTGGAGCTGGCGGACAAACTGCGCTGGATTGCCGACGGCCGCCCCAGCATGGCCGCGGCGGCGTTGCGGTGGATTTTGAGCTTCGATGCGGTGAGCTGCGTTATCCCCGGGTTCAAAAACGCCCGCCAGGTAGAGCAAAACCTGATGGCGCTCGAAGCGCGGCCTTTCGACCAAGAGGAGCTTGCCCGGCTGGAGCGGTTTTACCGGGAGGAAGTGCACCAGCACATCCGCGGCGCGTATTGACGAATGCCCTGAGTTTTCGAGGAACGTCCCGACCAGTCGTTTCCTAAGAGGAACGGGTGCGGCTGCCTCGAAATCCTGCAACGGGGGCAGCCGCCTTGACGGGTTCTGAAAACGTTTTCGGAGAGATTTTCAGAATCCATCTCGCTGCTCGCCGGTGTTGCGGTGGCGTAGCCGTGGACAGGCCAGTCAAGTCCGAGCCGTCGGGGCTCGGGCGGGGGAGTTGAAACACGGCATGGCTCGGGTAACCGTCCGG
>LZRQ01000133.1 GCA_002159155.1 Firmicutes bacterium ZCTH02-B6 | reverse complement strand
CCAAATCAGCGAGCTGGCCACTAAGACGTTTCTGTCAAGCTCTGACGCGCACTCATTGAACCGCATTGCGCGGGAGTATACCGTGTTTGCCCTGGCAGCGCCGACCTTTGCCGAGTTCGTGCTCGCCCTCAAGCGGCAAGCGGGGCGGCGGGTTGTGGCTAATTACGGGCTCGACCCCCGGCTTGGCAAGTATTACCGCAGCGCATGCCTGGACTGCGGTGCGGTGGCAGCGCAGCCGCCTCCGGCCGCCGTGTGCGATCGCTGCGGGAGCCAGAGGCTTGTCAAGGGCGTGCTGGATCGGTTGGCGGAGATCGGGGATCAATCCTCGCCGGCCTCGCCACCCCACCGGCCGCCATACATCCACCAAGTGCCTTTGGAATTCGTTCCCGGGGTCGGAAGGCGCACCCTCGACCGCCTGATCGCCGTCTGTGGTTCAGAGATGGGCGTCCTGCACCGTGCCACTCGCGAGGAGTTGGCCGCGGCGGCGGGGGAGGCGGTGGCCGAGCGTATACTTCTGGCTCGCGCTGGGCGGATAACAGTGCAGGCCGGCGGCGGCGGAGTCTACGGTCGCGTGCAGGCGTAGGATGCTAACCCACGTCCCACCGGCATAAGGATGGGGTGAAAGTGGGACGAGGGGTGGGCACGGGTGGCCGGCCGTTTTCCAGACGCGCTGCGAGGGTATTTCCGCCGGCGGACGGCCCTTTATCTCTGCGTTGTCATCGTCTTGGCCATGGGCGCTTGTTTCGGTGGCCTCGCCGTGGGGCACGTGGATGAGGGAGACCGGACGGCCCTGGCGAGCCACATTCACGGCCTCTTGACGGCGTCCGAGAGCCGGGCGCCGGTGCCGGCCGAGCAGGTGATCCGGCAGGCGGTGACGGACTACCTTGTCAAAACGGTGGGGCTCGTGGGACTGCTGGGGTTTTCCGTCATCGGCGCGCCTTTCGTGCTGGCGGTCGTGTTCCTCCGTGGGTTCGCACTGGGATTCACCGGTGCGTTTCTTGTCGACCAGCTGGGCTGGCGCGGCGTTCCCGTCGCCCTCGCGTCCCTTTTACCCCACAACGTGGTGGCCGTGCCGGCGCTGCTGTTGGCCGGCGCCAGCGCGATCAGCTTTTCCTTGGCCGCCGCCCGGGTGCTCATGGGCCGGCGGGACATTAACATGTACCAGCAGTTTCTTTCGACCCTCCTGCTGCTGTCCGTCAGCGGCCTTGCCCTCGTGGCGGCAGCGTTTCTTGAAGCCTACGTGACCCCCGTGCTCATGGACGCCGTGGCCCGCCTTCTCCCATAGAGCCGCCGCTTTTGTCCCAGGGGGCAGGGGTGCCCGATAGCACCGCCGAACTCTCATCACGCACAGCCGTACGGCTTTGCCGCCCTCATGGGCGAATGGCGGGAGGTGGCGGACATGCCGCGCGGTGGGCGCACCGCGTTGATTGTTCTCGACGGCATTGGCGTCGGGGAGCTGCCCGACGCGGCCCGTTTTGGGGACGAAGGCAGCAACACTTTGCGCAATACAGCGCTGGCCGTCGGGGGGCTAGACCTGCCCAACCTGGGCCGGCTGGGGCTAGGTCACATTTTAGACTTGCCGGGTGTGCCGCCGGATCCGGCACCGATCGGTTGCTACGGCCGCATGGCCGAGCAGGCCGCCGGCAAAGACACGACGACAGGGCACTGGGAGCTGGCCGGCGTCATCCTCGACCGACCGTTTCCGGTCTATCCCAACGGGTTTCCAATGGAAGTCATCGCCGCCTTTACGGCCGCGATCGGGCGCGATGTGCTGGGCAACAAGCCCGCCTCCGGCACCGTGATCATCGACGAGCTAGGCGAGGAGCACATGCGCACCGGCAAGCCCATCGTTTACACGTCAGCCGACAGTGTGTTTCAGATCGCTGCCCACGAGGAAGTCATCCCCGTCGAGCAATTGTACGAGATGTGCCGCATCGCACGGGAAATCCTGCAGGGCGAGCACGCGGTCGGCCGGGTCATCGCCCGGCCCTTCGTGGGGGAACCCGGGAAGTTTCAGCGCACCGCCAGGCGAAAAGACTTTAGCCTGCCGCCCCCGCGGCCGACGATCCTCGATCGGCTGGTGGGCGCGGGCGTACCGGTTTTCTCTGTAGGAAAGATCGAGGACATTTTCGCCTGGCAGGGCATTACCGCTGGACAGCGGACCAAGAGCAACATGGAAACCGTTGACGGCGTGATCAGTCGCCTACGCTCGGAAGAGGGTCCGTGCCTGGTGTTTGCCAACTGCATCGACTTCGACATGCTCTACGGCCACCGCAATGACCCTGAGGGTATGGCACGGGCGCTGGCCGAGTTCGATGCGAGGGTGCCAGAGATTCTTGCTAGCCTCAAACCGGAGGATCTCCTGATCGTGGTGGGCGACCACGGCAACGATCCGACGACCCCCAGCACCGATCACTCACGGGAGTACACGCCGCTTTTGTGTTACAGCCCCGGCGGGCGTACAGGTGTTTCCCTTGGCACGCGTGCCACCTTCGCGGACGTCGCGGCGACTTTGGCCGAGTACTTCGCGGTGGAGCCTCCTGAAGCGGGGACCAGCTTCTTGAAGGACGTAGTGGGGTGACAGGCATGCGGGCGCAGGACTTGATTGAAAAGAAGCGCGACGGGGGCGAGTTGGCGGAGAGCGAGATCCGGTTCTTGGTCGACGGTTTCACCAAAGGCACGGTGGCCGATTACCAGATGGCCGCTTGGTGCATGGCGGTCTACTTCCAGGGCATGACCGATGCCGAGACGACTGCCCTAACTATGGCGATGGTGGAGAGCGGCGACCGGGTTGACCTGAGCGCCATCGCGGGCGTTAAAGTGGACAAACACTCCACCGGCGGCGTCGGTGACACGACGACCCTGGCGCTCCTGCCGCTTGTGGCGGCCTGTGGTGCACCGGTGGCCAAGTTGTCCGGGCGTGCCCTGGGCCACACGGGCGGGACCCTGGACAAGCTCGAATCCATCCCGGGGTTCCGCGTGGAGATGGATACGCAGACTTTCGTGGAATCGGTTAATCGCGTCGGGGCTGCGATTATGGGCGCGACCGCGGACCTGGCGCCTGCCGATAAGAAGCTATACGCCTTGCGGGACGTCACCGGCACGGTGGAGAGCCTGCCGCTGATCGCTGCCAGCATTATGAGCAAGAAGCTGGCCGCCGGGGCCGACGCCCTGGTGCTGGACGTGAAAACAGGCCGCGGGGCCTTGATGAAGACGTTGGATCAGTCCAAGCAGCTCGCGGAGAAGATGGTCAACATCGGGCGGATGGCGGGTCGCAAGACGGTGGCACTGGTCACCGACATGGACCAGCCGCTGGGATGGGCGATCGGCAACGCACTGGAGGTCAAAGAGGCTATCGCCGTCCTCAAGGACGAAGGCCCGCCCGACCTGCGGGAGCTGGTCATCGCCCTGGGAACCGAGATGCTGGTGCTCGCAGGCGTCGCGCAGACCCCCGCCGACGCCCGCCAGCGGTTGGTGACGGCGTTGGGGGATGGTAGTGCCCTGGAGAAGCTCAAGGAGATCGTCGCCAATCAGGGTGGCGACCCTGCATGTATCGACGATCCAAGCCGCCTGCCGCAAGCGCCGGTGCGTGCAGCCGTCACGGCCCCACGGGCTGGATGGGTTGACGCTATCGACTGCAAGGAGCTTGGTCTTATCACCATGGAGCTGGGCGCGGGCCGGCGCCGGAAAGAAGACAAGATCGATCTCTCCGTGGGCCTTGTCCTCAAGGTGAAAGTCGGCAGCCGCGTCGAAGAAGGAGAGCCCCTGTGCGAGGTGCACGCCGCCACGCCGCAGTCGCTGGCCGCGGTAGCCGACCGTGTACAAGCGGCCTTCTCCATAGGCCCCCGACCACCCCGGCTGCGGCCTCTCATCTTTGCCCGCTACGGCGCCTAACGGACCGGTAAGGCCGTACGTAAGGGCTTTGTTTCCTGGGTCCGCCTCCTGTGCTACCCGCCTCGGGCCGCGAATAGCCATGGGGAGAGGAAGCGATGCCGGGAGGGAGGCAGGACCATGGGCACCAAGCTCCCAGGCTGGCGGGTGTGGGCGACGGGACTTGCCCTCGCGCTGTGGTTGGTCTCGGCGGGCGAGACGTTGGCCCAAACCGGTCCACAGCTGCCCATCTCCGCCCGTGCGGCGGTGCTCATCGAAGCTCACAGCGGCCGGGTATTGTATGAGAAGAACGCCCACGAACCGTTGCCGCCGGCCAGCGTGACCAAGGTATTTACCCTTGTGGTGGCCTTGGAAGCGCTGCGGGACGGACGGGTGGCCCTCGACGACCTGGTCACCGTCAGCCGGCGTGCCGCCGGTATGGGCGGCGCCCAGGTTTACCTGGAGGTCGGAGAGCAGATGACGCTCAAGGACCTCCTCTTTGGAATCGCGGTCGAGTCGGCCAATGACGCCGCGGTCGCCGTCGCGGAGCATATTGCCGGCAGTGAAGAGGCATTCGCCCAGCTGATGAACGAGCGGGCACGCGCGTTGGGGGCGATGAACACCAGCTTGAGCAACGCGTCGGGGTTGCCTCCGGCGGACATCGGCATGCCCGGGCGGGTGCACGTGACATCGGCGTACGATATTGCCGTCGTCTCCCGCTACGGGTATACGCTGCCCATGTTTGAAGAACTCGTGTCGACCTACGGGCCGTACCGCGTCCGCGTCGGCACTCGCGCCGAGCGCGAGTTTTGGAACCGCAACCGGTTGTTGCGGTTTTACGAAGGGGCCAACGGCATCAAGACCGGTTATACCCAGGAAGCCGGATACTGCCTGGCCGCCAGCGCGATCCGAGGCAATCTACATCTCATTGCCGTTGTGTTGGGGGCACCGACGCGCGAGGATCGGGACGAGGATATTCGCACCCTGCTCAACTGGGGTTTTAGCCAGTACCAGGCGCAGGAAGTCGTGGGAGCGGACGAGGAGGTCGGACGGCTCCGCATCGCCAAAGGCGTTGCGGACACGGTGCCCGTCGTGCCGCAGCGGCCCGTCCATGTGGCAGTACCCCGCGGCAGCCAGGCCAAGGTGCAAACGGAACTGCACCTGCCGGAACGGGTGATTGCGCCCGTCGAGCGCGGCGAGACGGTCGGCGAGCTCATCATCCGGTTGGATGGGCAGGAGGTGGACCGCGTCCCGCTTGTGGCGGGCAGCGGCGTCCCACGGGGTCGCATCTGGGAACTCGTCTCCCGGGCGTTGCGCCGCCTTATGGGCAGCTTCCTGGCGTAGCCGATGTACCGCCACAAATTGCGCGCCAGGGGCAGGAACTGGCGCGACAATACCGAAAGTTTCACCCCGGTCGGCAGGGGGTGAAACCCGGTGCACTTGGAAGCGCGGCGCATGGGGGACAGCCTCATCGTCCGCCTCAAGGGCGAGCTGGATCTGCATTCGGCGGAGGCGTTCCGGGCCTTCGTCCGCGAGCAGTTGGCGGCCTCTGATCGGATCCGGAACCTCATACTTGACCTGCGGGCGGTGCCTTTTATCGACAGTTCCGGAGTCGGCGCGATCCTGGGACGCTACAAGGAAATTCGTGAGGGGCGCGCTGGGCGATTGATCGCCTTGGGGCCGAGGGTCCCGGTCCGCCGTGTGTTGGCGATGTCCGGCCTCCTACGGGTGATGGACATAGCGGAGACCCAGCAGGAGGCGCTGGCGATGGCGAAGGAGGGGAAGCGAGTCCCATGACGCTGCCGGAAGGGATCGCGAACCGGGTGGCCCTGGAATTTCCCAGCAAGGCCGAAAACGTGGCCTTCGCCCGCACGGCCATTGCGGTGTTTGCCTCGCAGCTCGACTTCACCCTGGACGAGCTAGACGAGGTTAAGGTGGCGGTATCGGAAGCGGTTTCCAACGCCGTCATCCACGCGTACGGCGACGAGCCGGGCCTTGTGCGGGTGGAGGCGGCCATCACCGCTGATGGCGAGCTGCTCATCGAGATCGTCGACCGTGGCCAGGGCATTGAGGACGTGGAAACCGCCCGCCAGGCACAATGGACAAGCCGGCCGGAAGAGCGCATGGGGCTCGGCTTCACCTTCATGGAGCAATATATGGACCGGGTGGAGGTGGAGTCGGCGCCTGGCGCCGGTACCCGGGTCCTTTTGCGCAAACGGCCTGCTGCGGCCCGGGTCGCGGGCTAAGGGAGGAGCGCGCGGTGGACCCGGCGCCGCTCCATCGGGATGAGGCGCACGAGGACCAGCCCGCTGATGGCGGGCTTCCGCTCGAAGAAACGCGAGCGCTGTTGGCGCGAGCCCAGGCGGGTGATGACGCGGCGCGGGATCGCCTCGTGCAGGCCAACCTCCGCCTTGTGGCCAGTATAGCGGCCCGCTTTTCAGGCCGCGGAGTCGAGTACGACGATCTGTTTCAGGTTGGCTGCCTGGGCCTGCTGAAGGCCATCGAACGGTTCGACCTTTCCTTTGACGTTCGCTTTTCGACATACGCTGTGCCTGTCATCATCGGAGAGATTCGGCATTTCCTGCGCCGGGAGCGCTCCTTGGGCATCAGCCGCAGCCTGCAAGACCTAGCGGTGCGGATAGCCGGCTGCCGTGATCACCTGACCCAGCGGTTGGGCCGCACGCCGACTCCGGCCGAGATCGCCGCCGAGCTGGCCGTCGCCAAGGAAGAGGTGGTCGCAGCCATGGAGGCCTCTCAGGCGGTGCGCTCCTTGGATGAGCCCCTTTCGACGCCAGACGGTGACGACTTGCGCCTAGGAGACCGAATCGCCGCGCCTCTTGGCGTTGAGTCCGTCGTCGAACACGCCGCTCTTAAGGCGGCTATCGCCCGCCTGCCCGAGTGGGAGAGGCGACTGATCGTCATGCGCTTCGTGCTGGACTTGCCCCAAACCGAGGTCGCCCGCCGGCTTGGCGTATCCCAAGCGCACGTCTCACGAACAGAACGGCGCCTGCTTGAGGCTTTCCGCGAGTGGCTGGGTTAGCGCGGCCGGTCCACGCGTTGCAGAGGCCGTGATCAACGTATCGGGATGAGACCTGGCGCAAGCCGACGCTGTCTTTCCAGTGGCCGGCGGTCCAGATGCTCCTTATAAGGCCTGAATTTGCCGAGAGGGGCGCCCATGCGCCGGTCGAAGTCCCCCTCTAGGCGAACCATCGGGCTTCTCCCCCAGTCGCAGATGCATTTGTAGCCGTCGTGAAACAGACAAGCGTCGAAGGAGTGGACCCGCCACAGTGACTGTCATCCATGGGGAGAACATCGTATTGCGGCCGATCAGAGAGGAAGATTACCCGCTCCTGGTCAAATGGGGGCGGGATCCCGAGCTTGCGCGCCTGCTTGAGGGCGATTATCCCCAGTCGCTGGTCGAGTGCCTCGCGTGGCACCAGCGTGTGGCCAGCGACCGGCACCGCCAGTTGTGGGGTATCGAGCTCGACGGCGTCGGCCTCATCGGCGACGTGGAACTTGACCACATTGCCTGGCGCAGCGGCGACGCCGAGCTGCGCATCCGCATCGGGGAACGCCAGCATTGGGATCAAGGCTACGGAACCGAGGCCGTGACGCTTCTTTTGGCACACGCTTTCGGCCCGATGAACCTGCAGCGGGTGTACCTGCGGGTGTTTTCCTTTAATGAACGGGCGATCCGCTGCTACCGAAAAGCTGGCTTCAGACGGGAAGGAGTGCTGGTGCGGCGCGCGGCCGACGGTGAGCGTCGACAAGTGTTTCTGATGCGCATTCTCAGGGAGGAATTCCTGCGCATCCCGCGCCGGGAGGCCGCAGCCGGGTAGCCCCCCGCGCGAAGGTGTGCCCGTCGGAATTTGTCTCTCGGATGTTTCCTGCGAATCCAGGAAAGATTCAAGTATCGTGCCCGCAGCGCCTGCTCCAAACCGCCCGGAGCAGGCGTTTTTTTCTCCCCGGAGCGCGCAAGGATTACCTGGCACCGCGTAGAAGTTTTGGACGAACTACGCAGGAAATGGTAACATCATATTTCCCCTGGCCGTGGAGGGAGACGTATATGCTCGACGTGCTCGTCAAAGGCGGTCCGGTGATGATCCCCCTGCTGTTTTGCTCGGTGCTGGCCGTGGCCGTGGCCTTGGAACGGCTTTGGTACCTGTACAGCACACGAGGGGATGTCGAGGACCTGATGGACGAGGTGAAACTCGCCCTCAGCCAGGGTAAGCTGCTGGAGGCGGTGCAAATCGCCAAGCGGTCCCGCAGCCAGGTGGCGGCTCTGGTTGCTACTGGTATCGCTTACTCGGACCGCTCCCGGGAGGAATTGAAGGAGCTTTTGGACGAAGTGGGGCGGGACGAAGTGTACAAAATGGAGCGGCGGCTTGTCCTCCTGGACCTGGTGGCCACGGTCGCGCCGCTGCTGGGCTTGCTGGGAACCGTGACCGGTATTATCCGGACGTTCAACGTCATGGGGGCCTTGCAGGGGCTCGGTTCGCCGCAGGACTTGAGCCTTGGGATCGCGGAAGCGTTGATTACGACCGCGGCGGGCTTGATCATTGCGATCCCGACGGTGGCCTTGTACCAGTGGATCAGCAGCATCATCGACCGGCGCGTCGCAGAGATGAACCGTCGCAGCGCCGAACTTTTGGAAGCTGTGGCCTCCCTGCGAGGTGAGTGACGTGGCGATCCAGCGGCAGCGCCGGCGTGGCCCCGCCGTCAATATCGTTCCTTTGATCGACGTCATGTTTTTCCTCGTTTTGTTCTTTGTGGTGTTCACCACATTTCGCACCGATCCAGTGGGTATCCGCGTTGACCTTCCCCGGGCCGCGACGGGTGCGGTAACCGAGCAGTCGGAGCTGCGCATCACGGTGACGCAGCAGGGAGCTATGTTTATCAACGGCCAGGCCGCTTCCGTCGAGCAAGTGCGGGCCCGGGTGCAGGAAGCCGTTGCGCGGCGGCCTGATACCCTCATCATCGTGTCGGCCGACCGCCGGGTCTCCTATGATTACGTGGTGCGGGCCATGGACGCGGCTCGCCAGGGCGGAGGATATCGGATCGCCCTCAGCGTCGAACCCCAGCAGTGACGGCGTGTCTCCGGGGTGGGGAGCCTAGGCACCACGGCGTGGGCGCGGTATCCCACTGAGGGATCGCGCGGCCGGCGAGGCAGGTGAAAAAGGTTGTTCGCGGACGAGCGGGAAGACGAATCCACACTGCACTGGTTCCTCATCATCTCGGTGCTGGTGCACGCCTTGCTGATCTGGTTGTGGCCGCAGTGGCAGGCCATGACCGTAACGGGCGTAGGGCTTGACGCGGGGGGCGTCATTGAGATTGTGACGCTGCCGGGCGAGCCTTCTCTCCAGCCGCAACCCCCGCGTCCGGGGCAGCCCGTTCCGGCGGTGGCCCAGCGTCCCCGCCCGCAGCAGGAGCCGGTGCAGCAGCAACAACAGCAAGCGCCCGCGCCCCAACCGGAACCTGTCGTCCGCCCCGCGGAGCAGCGGGTCGAACCGGTGACTCCCACTCAGCCGCAAGTCCAGCCGCGGCCCCAGCCGCAGCCGGCACCGCAGCCCGAGCCGCAACTTGAGCCTAAACCCGAACCGGAACCGGCACCGCTCCCGGAGCCTGAGCGGCTTCCCGAACCGGTACCCGAGCCCGAACCCGAGCCTGAGCAGGGGGTTGGAGAAGAGGTCCTTGTCAGCGAGCGGGGAGAGGTGGAGATCTCGGCTACCCGCCAGCCCGAACCGCAGCCGGTCCGGCCGGCGCCCGCGCCGGTGCAGCCTCAACCGTTGCCGCAGCCTGAGCCTGAGCCGCGGCCGCAACCGGAGCCTGCGGGCCCACAGGAGCTTGTGCCTGCGCCTGAAGGACCGGCGGCGTCGGAACCTTCCGGAGAGGGCGGGGAGGAACAGGTACAGCAGGGAGAAGCGGAAGCCACCGACCCTGACGGCGCACCGGAGGCGGCCCCATCCCTGGCGACTTTGGCCACCAGGTATGGTCTGGGC
>LZRQ01000132.1 GCA_002159155.1 Firmicutes bacterium ZCTH02-B6 | reverse complement strand
GACCTCAACGAGCTCTTCAGACTCGCTTGCCGCGTCCTGCAGCTCGGCCTCCGCCTCCTGACGGCCTTCCTTGCCTTCAAGGACAGCGTCGGCGATCTTGCTGGTCAGCAGGCGCACGGCCCGGATCGCATCATCGTTGCCGGGGATCACAAAGTCGACCTCGTCAGGGTCGCAGTTGGTGTCCACGATGGCGATGATGGGGATCCGCAACTTGCGGGCTTCGTGCACCGCGATCTTCTCTTTCCGCGGATCAATCACAAACAGCGCATCCGGCAGGCGGGTCATCTCGCGGATACCGCCCAGATAGCGCTGGAGCTTGTCCTTCTCCTTGCGCAGCTGCATGACTTCCTTCTTGGGCAGCCGCTCATAGGAGCCGTCGGTTTCCATCTGCTCCAGTTCCTTAAGGCGCTGGATGCGGGACTTGATGGTCTGGAAGTTGGTCAGCATGCCGCCAAGCCAGCGCTCGTTAACGTAGTACATGCCACAGCGCTCGGCTTCTTCGCGCACGGTGTTGTGGGCCTGCTTCTTGGTGCCCACAAACAGAATCGTGCCGCCCTGCTGGGCCAACTCCCGCACAAAACGGTAAGCTTCCTCCACCTTGCGCACGGTCTTCTGCAGATCGATGATGTAGATACCGTTGCGCTCGGTGAAAATATAAGGCGCCATCTTGGGGTTCCAGCGGCGCGTCTGGTGGCCGAAGTGCACACCTGCTTCTAGCAGCTGTTTCATGGAGATGACGGCCACATCTCCACCCCCTTCCTCCTGGTTTTTCCTCCGCCTTTATCATCCTCGCCGCAACCGGCAAGCCGGCACCCACGAACGAGTCTAAAGGCGTGTGTAGTCACACCAAGCGGTAGTATAACACAGGCCCCTTGGCTCATCAACCACGATCTGCCTGAGGCAGGCCCAGGATGAGCTCCACCTCGCCCCGCCCGATCCCGAGCCGGCGAGCGATGGTCGTAGGATCTATGCCCTGTGCCGACAGCTGCCGCACCTGATCCGCAACGCCAGGGCTGCGCAAGGCGGCTCCAGCGTAAGCAGGGCGGTCCGGCGCTCTAGGCGTACCTCGCAGTTCGCCCCCCATCGCGCCGGCGGCCGGCCGCTCAGTATCGGTGTCGACCGATGAGCGCGCTTCGCCGGCTGCAGCGACCTGCTCCTGCCAGCGATGCAGGCTTTCCTCCGCAGCCGCAATACGCGCTAAGACAGCTTCACCCCGGGATTCGATCTCGTCCAACCAAGCGTCTTTGAGGAGTTCCTCGTCGGTGCCGCGGATCCCACGGCCATGTTGCTCCAGCACGCGTCGCAGGTGTGCCGCCTGCCGGAGCGCGGTGCCTGCCAGGATAAGCGCGACCAGGGCGGCCAACAGCGCTGCTACTGTCATGCCCGTCGCCTACCTAGCCGAGCACGTCCAGATGCCGGCCCAACTTGCCGCCGTCTTCCGGCCGTTGGCCAGCCTCGCTACGCGCTCTCCGGTCAGCCGTTCCAGCCCGTCGCGCTCCGCCGCCGCGCGCCGCGTCGGCAGAACGCAGCACCCGTTGGCGATCCCGGTCGGCTTCGATTTGGGCGGCCATCGCCAGCGCCTGCTGCTGAGCGTCCACATGTTGCCCCCCGTGTTGCCAACGCCCCATCTCGGTCACGCGGGGCAACAACACTTGCAGATCCGGAAAGTTGACGCCCATGCCCATCCCTCCGCGGCAGCCGGCCTACCTATTTGTGTAGTCTTTGTCCAATTTTAAGCCGCGATACGGACGCAGGTCAACTGACAAGCGCGTCTCGAAAGCGCATCAGGCGGGCCCGTAGCCTCATCAGCGCCTTCGTGTGCAACTGGCACACCCGTGACTCAGACACGCCCATTAACTGGCCGATCTCCTTGAGCGTCAAACCTTCATAGTAGTACAAAGTCACGACCAGCCGCTCCCGCTCAGGCAAGGACTCGATGACCTCGCCCAAAAGCCGCTCTACCTCCGCCGCCTCCAGCGCGGCCCCCGGCGGTTCCGCAGCGGCGTCCTCAATCATCTGCCCGAGGCTGAGAGGATTTTCCTGGTCCGGGTCGTTTCCCCACAACTCCTCGAGCGAAACCAATGCCGCTCCCCTCAGCTCCGTTAGGAGGGACGAATACTGTTTGGCGTCTATCCCGAGGGCGGAACAGATTTCCTCCTCCGTGGCCGACCGCCCTAGCTGCGCCTCCAACTGTGCGATGGTCTGCTCTAGTTGACGGGCCTTTTGCCGCACGCTGCGAGGCACCCAATCGTTGGCCCGCAGCCCATCGATCATGGCGCCGCGGATGCGGGCAATGGCGTACGTCTCAAACTTGACGCCACGGTCGGGATCGAACTTCTCCACTGCATCGACCAGGCCGAATATGCCATAGCCGATCAGGTCGTCAGTATCGATCGTGGACGGCAGGCCCACGGCGACGCGCCCGGCCACGTACTTCACCAGCGGCGCGTAATGGATGATTAGACGTTCGCGGGCCGCCTGGCTGCGCTGCGCCCGGTACTCCGTCCAGAGCCTTTCAATGTCCGACCCGCCCGGTTCCAACTTACGCCAATCCCTTCCTGCGAAGCTCGATCTGGCGTTTCAAGGCAAAACGGATGATCACATCGCGATCCCGCTCCGCGATGTCGGTAAACGCGACACCCAACGACCAGAGGTTGCCGCCACTCTCCTCCACCTTCTCCGACCGCTTCACCGTTCCCTTGGCGCTGACGCGCCCTTCAGGAAGGGACAGGACAATTTCTACGGTGTCCCCGACGGAGAAAGGCTGGCCCAACACCAACAGGCAACCGCCGCCGCTGACGTCCCGCGTCTGCCCAATCATCCACGGCCCCTCTTCTTGACCTACCGCCCGCACTTGCACGGCCAGCATGGCCGGCACCCGGAAAAATTCGCGTGCCTGGACGCGCTGCCACTCCTCCGGTTTCTGCAAGTACACGAACCCCAAAGGACCGGAGCCTTTGCCCAGCACTACGGTCACGCTTCGGTACAACCCCTGGCCGGGCTGCTGGGTACGATTGACTTCCAACTCCACCCGGGTTCCCGGGGGCCACGATACCGGCGAACCCTGGACGAAGGGCGGCTGCACGACGATGCGGGTCTCGTCCACCTCTTCCACCCGCGTGCTAAAGGTCCCTGCCTCTGGTACGTCCGCCCGCCGTATCCGCACACGGGTACCGATGGACAGCAGGGTGCGCTCTGCCTCCACGGTAACACCCCTCTTCTTAGACCTTCAACGAATCATGCGCAAAATACGCTGCAGCATGGTGGCCACGCCGCCAGCCGCAGGCTGCGGCTGGCCCAACAAGCGGGCAGCCAGCGCCGTCACGGCCCGCGACGCGGGCGCGTTGGGAAACGCGAGGACAAAGGGCTCCTGGCGCTGTACCGCCCGGATGACCGCTTCGTCTCTGGGCAAAGCTCCCAAAAATTCCGGACGCATGTTGAGAAACCGCTGCGACACAGCGGCCAGGCGCTGGTATACGGCCTCTCCTTCTCTCGGCGACGGCGCCATATTGACCACGATCCAAAGGCGCGCCTCCACGGAGCGGGCATGCACCAGTTTCAGCACCGAGTAGGCGTCCGCTAGAGCCGTCGGCTCCGGCGTCGTCACGATGACGATCTCCCGGCTCGCCAAGGCGAACGTCATCACGTTGCGGCCGATACCCGCGCCTGTGTCCAACAGGAGGACGTCCAAGGAAGAATCGAGTGTTTCCAGCTGACTCAGAAATCGCTCGAGACGCCACTGGCTCAAATTGGCCAGTTCGTAAACGCCCGAACCGCCGGCGACCACTTTGAGCCCTCCGGGGCCGGTGACCATGACGTCCGCCAGTGTCCGCTCTCCAAAGACGACCTGACTCAATGTGTGAGGGGGGGTGATGCCCAACACCAAGTCGACGTTGGCCAGACCAAGGTCGGCGTCGAGCAGCGCGACCCGTTGGCCCTGTTGGACCAAGGCCACGCCGAGGTTGACGGCCAGGTTCGTCTTGCCGACCCCGCCCTTGCCGCTCGTCACCGCGATCACCCGTGCCTGGCGCCGGGCGGAGCGGCTGGCCTGCGCCATCTCCCGCAGCACCTGGGCCTGATCCATCATGGCGCCTCCCCCAGGATGAGCCGGGCCACCTGTTGGCCATCCGCCACCTCGATATCATCGGGTACGCTCTGGCCTGTGGTCAGGTATGCCAGGGGCTTTCCGGCGAGACGCGGTGCCATATAAAGCGAACCGTACGCGCGCGTCTCATCCAGCTTGGTGATAATCAGCCGCTGAAACGCCGTCCCGCGAAAGCGCTCCACGATTTCCGCCATGTCCTGCCGGCGGGTGGAGGCGCTGAGGACCAAGTGCACCTCGGGCGAGGGCAGCACTTCCAAAAATGCGCGCAGCTCCGCCATATGCATGGCGTGGTGCTGGCTCCGCCCGGCGGTATCGATCAGGATCAGGTCCCGGTCCTCCATGGACGCGACCGCCTGCCGCAGCTCGTCGGGCGTGTAGGCGACCAGCAAATCCAATCCAATGATGTTGGCGTACGCGCGCAGGTGCTCCACGGCCGCGATGCGGTACGTGTCAACCGTCACCAAACCGACGGACCGTTTCCCTAGCATCGCGAAGTTGGCAGCCAGCTTCGCAATGGTTGTCGTCTTGCCCACACCCGTCGGTCCCACCAGCGGCACGATGACCGGCGTCTTGGAGAAGTCCCAGGGCGGGACCGTCGGGACCTCAGCCACCAGCTGCTCCGCGAGCCGGTCCCACACCCACTGCGCGTCCACCGCCTGATCAAGCGTACCGGGCGGCAAGGCGCGCTCCAAAAGAGCCTGGCACTCCTCGTCCGGCAGATCTTGCTCTTTCAGCCGGGCCAGCGCTCGGGAGACGCCAGCGGGCAAGCGCTCTCCGGCGGCCGACGGCTCCCCCAGCATTTGCTTAAGACTGCGCACTTCCTCCTGCAGCGACCTGATGGCCTCCAGCGTCGCCTCACGCGCTCGTTCCAGCTCCCGTTGGCGCTGAGCCGCCTTTGGGCGTCCGGGATCGATGGCAGCGATGACCTCCACTCGGGACCTGCCCAACAACCCAAAGAGGCCTCGCCGGAACCGGCGTGTGTGCAGAATCACCGCGTCGTCGCCGAAATCGGCTTTGACCCGGGCGATGGCCTGCTGCATGGTGTTGGCCACATACCGCTTAATCCGCACCGGCGAGTGTCACCATCCCTACGGCCCGGACTTCCACGCCGGCCGCGATCTCGTGGTACGACAACACGGCCAGCCGCGGCATGGAACGCATCGTCAGCTGCTTAAGCGGCCGGCGCAGACCCGGCGGGCACAGGAGCACTGGTTGGTGGCCACGCGCCACCGCGCCCTCCAGCGCCCTGGCCAGGCGATCCAAAAACAGCTGCGCCCGCTGAGGCGCCCATGCGAGGGTTTGCCCGTCCTGCACGGCCTCACGCAGTTCTTCCTCCAGGGCCGGATCTAGGGTGAGTGCCGGGACAAACCCGCCCTCGGTGGCATAAAGCTGGCAGATCTGCGGAGCCAGTCCTTCCCGCACCGCCTCCACCAGCCAGCCGACGTCTCGGCTGGTGCGGGCGGCGTCCGCCAGCACCTCCAAGATAGCCACGAGGTTGCGAATAGGCACCCCTTCGCGCAGCAGGCCCTGTAGCACCCGCTGGACCTCGCCGACGCTCAGCAGCTCGGGAACCAATTCCTCGACAACGGCTGGAAATTCCTCCTTGACCTTGTCCAGCAGGGTCTTGGTCTCCTGCCGCCCCAGGAGGTCCGCCGCATGGCGGCGGATAATTTCCGTCAAATGCGTGGCCAGCACCGCCGACGCGTCCACCACCGTGTAGCCTGCCTGCTCGGCCGCGCTGCGGTCATTGGGTGCGATCCAGAGTGCAGGAAGGCCAAAGGCCGGCTCTCGGGTGTCGATGCCCTGGATTTTGGCCGTCGCACCGCTGTCCATGGCCAGGTAGTGGCTGGGCATCAGCTCGCCCCGCCCGACCTCGACGCCCTTGATGCGGACGACGTACGCGTTGGCGGGTAGCTCCATGTTGTCCCGAATCCGTATCGAAGGCACGACGATGCCAAGCTCCAGGGCGATCTGCCTGCGGATCATGCTGACCCTCTCCAGCACATCGCCGCCTTGCTCCGCGTCCACCAGCGGGATGAGGCCATAACCGATTTCGATCTCCATGGGGTCCACATGCAATAGACCCAGGACGCTTTCCGGCCGTCGCTCCGCAGCAGGCTCAGGCTGGGGCTTAGGCGGCGGCGCCTTAGTACGTTCCTGCTCCCGCCGGGACAATAAGCTCAGTCCGCCCGTCAGCAACGACAGCACCATGAAGGGCACAAACGGCAGCCCCGGGATAAGGGCAAAAGCGAACAGAACACCCGCGGCCACCATCAGCACTCTCGGCTCCGCCGACAGCTGCCCCGTAACCTCGCGGCCGAGACTGGCCTCCGAGGCCGCTCGCGTAATAATGATGCCTGTCGCGGTGGCGATCAGCAGGGCGGGGATCTGACTCACTAGGCCGTCACCCACCGTCAGCAGCGTGTACCGCTGCAGCGCCTCGCCGATGTCCATACCCCGCTGCCCAACCCCGACGGCAAAACCGCCGAGAACGTTGACGGCGGTAATTACCAGGCCTGCGATGGCGTCCCCTTTCACAAACTTGCTGGCGCCGTCCATGGCCCCGTAGAAGTCGGCTTCCCGCTGGATGTCGAGCCGGCGCTGGCGCGCCTGATCTTCGGTGATCAGTCCCGCGTTCAGGTCCGCGTCGATGCTCATCTGCTTGCCGGGCATCGCGTCCAAGGTGAAGCGGGCGGCCACTTCCGCCACTCGCTCAGCACCCCGGGTGATAACGATGAATTGGATCACGACCAGGATCAGGAAGACGACGAACCCGACCACGTAGTTGCCACCGACGACGAAATTGCCGAACGCTTGGATGATGGAGCCCGCGTTGGCCTGCAGCAGGATCAGCCGGGTCGTGCTGACGTTGAGTGCCAGCCGAAACAGGGTGAGCACCAACAGCAACGTCGGGAAAACAGAAAACTCTAGCGGGTGGCGCACGTTCATGGTGAGCATGAGCACCAAGAGCGCCAGGCTGATATTGACCGCGAGCAACAGGTCAATCAAGGCCGTCGGCAGCGGTACGACCATCATCACCACAATCAAGACGACGGCCAAGACAATAGTGATATCGCCATAGCGTAGACCGGCCGGCAGCAACGCCGGGCGGGGTTGGCTGCTCAAACCGTTCACCTCCTGCGCGCCCGCATGCGATACACGAACGCGAGCACATCGGCGACGGCCCGGTACAGCTCCACGGGGATCTCCTGCCCGATCTCGACCCCGTTATAGAGCGCCCGGGCCAACCACACATCCTCCACCACCGGCACGCCGTGCTCCTCGGCCAGTTCCTTAATCCGACGTGCGAGGAGCCCCGCGCCCTTGGCGACGACAACGGGCGCCGACATGCTCACGGCATCGTACTTGAGCGCCACAGCCAAGTGGACCGGGTTGGTCACGACCACATCGGCCGTAGGCACCGCGTGCATCATGCGGCGCGAAGCCAACTGGCGCTGGCGCTGGCGGATGCGAGCCCGCAGCTGCGGATCGCCTTCCGTTTGCTTCAGTTCTTCCTTTAACTCCTGCCGGGACATGCGCAGCTGGCGCTCGTGCTCGCTGCGCTGGAACAAATAGTCCGCCGCGGCGATGACCAGCAGCGCCCCCCCGATCCATAGGCCGGTGCGCAGGACCACTTGGCCCACCAGGGCGGCCGCCTCGCCGAACGGTGCGCCGAGCAGGTCCGGCAGCATCACCAGGGCAGTGCGGACTTCCCGGTACGCGATCCAACCGACGACCGCGACTTTAGCCAGCGACCGTACCAGGTCTACCAGAGCCCTGCGGGAGAAGATCCGCTGCAGGCCCTGGACGGGATTGAGCCGGTCGAGCCGCGGCTTCAAGGGCTCTCCCGACACCACGAAACCTACTTGCACGACCTGACTCAAGGCGCCGACGAGCGCAGCCGCCAGCATCAGGGGCCCCACGATCAGGCCCGCCTGCATAACAAGCGACACAAAGAGCGCCTGGATCGCCCCCGCATCGGGCTGCCATGCAGCCGACTGCTCCAGGTAGTGCCGTGTGAGAGCGAGCAGCGACCGGCTGGCGGTGCCGGCCAGCAGGGCGGCCACTCCAAAGCCCGCCAACAGGACCAAGGCCGTGCCAAGCTCTCCCGTCCTCGCTACTTGCCCCCGCTGGCGCGCTTGCTCTCGCCGCCGGGGCGTTGGGGCTTCCGTCTTTTCTTGCGCGAAGCGCTGGAGATCGAAACTCAGCGCGCACGGAGAAAGGTCCACAACCAGCGCATCATTTCGCCACCGTCGCCAAATACCGCCCCCAAGACGGCCACGTACAACGGCATGGCCACCAAAAGGGTTATCATCCCGACGAAAATCTTCACGGGGTACCCCGTGATGAACACGTTGATCTGCGGCACGGCCCTGCTGACGATGCCTAAGGCTACGTCGGTCAAGAACGTGGCAGCGATGACCGGCACTGCAATTCGTACACCGAGGGCAAACGTACCGCCAACGGCGTCTACGATGACCGCCGCGAACGTGCCTTGCCACGCCGCCCGACCCATGGGGATCAACTGGTAGCTGGCAGCCAACGCCCGCAGCACCGCATGGTGTCCGTTGATGGTGAAAAAGATGAGCGTGGCCAACGCCTGGGAGAACTGCCCTAAGATCGGGATTTGGCCTCCAAACTGCGGATCGAGCACGTTGACCATTCCAAACCCGATCGGTACGTCCATCAGGTGGCCCGCCACCTGAAGGGCGTAAAAGGTCAACGCGACGACGAAGCCCATCGAGAGGCCAATAAAGATCTCCTGTGCGACCAAGACCAGGAGCTCGCCCACCGTCTCGACTCCGGGAACCGGTTGCACCGTGGGCCCAAGCAAAAGCGCCGTTAGCGCCCCAAGGCCGATCTTGACGTGGGGCGGCACCCCGGGCCCGCCGAAGAGCGGCAACGCGAGAAGCAATGCACCACACCGCATCAAGATAAAGAGGAAATGGAACAATTCTTCGGGCTGAAACCAAGGCAGCATCCCTGACTTCCCTCACGCCGCCAGCCGTCGGGAACGGGCCGGTGCAGCGTCAAACAGCGCCGCTCGCGGGCGTGCCCGCCGGGCGGCACCCGCTAACCGGTAAACTGGTGCATGTTGCCCAATAGCCGGGCTGCGAACTCCGTCATCACGCGCAACATCCAGGGTCCAAACAGGACGGCGGCGGCCAGCACCGCCAGGATCTTTGGGATGAAGGCTAGAGTCTGCTCCTGAATCTGGGTGGTGGCTTGGAATATGCTGATTACCAGGCCAACGAGTAGACTCAACCCAAGCATTGGCCCGGCCACCAACAGCACCGTCATAACCGCTTCCCGGCCCAGGTCTACCACCGTGGCGTCGCTCATGGCCGCGCCTCCCGCCGTACCCCAGGTCTATTGGAAACTCACCAACAGCGAACGCGTAATCAGATGCCAGCCGTCGACCATGACGAACAGCAGCACCTTGAAAGGTAGGGAGATCATGACCGGCGGCAGCATCAACATCCCCATAGACATCAGCGTGCTGGCCACCACCATGTCGATGACAAGAAACGGAATGAACAGGATGAAGCCCAGTTGGAACGCGGTGCGCAGCTCACTGATGACGAACGCGGGAACGAGAATATGGGTGGGTAAGTCGTCCTCGGTGACCGGACGCGGCGACCCAGACATCTCCACAAACAGCTCCAAGTCCCGCTCCCGGGTGTGCTGCAGCATGAAATCGCGCAATGGGGCAACCGCCCGCGCGTACGCGTCGGCTTCCGACAACTCGCCAGCCAGATAGGGCTGCAACC
>LZRQ01000131.1 GCA_002159155.1 Firmicutes bacterium ZCTH02-B6 | reverse complement strand
AAAGCCCAAAAGAAACTGCAAGGCAAATGGCATCATAACCCAATAGCTGAACGCGGCACCCGCCAGGAAAAGCAGGAAGGACACGGGGATCAGCAGCATGGCCGCCCGCTGGTCCCGGCGCTGCAGAAACGGCGCGACAAACCCTAGCAGTTGCCACATCAGGAACGGAAACGCCAGCACGAGGCCGCCGGCCAGCGCCAGCTTGATCCGGGCGAAAAACGCCTCCGACGGCGCGAGAAACACCAACTCAGCGCCTCCCGGCAGGCGCGCCCGCATGTGCTCCAGCACCTGCTCGCTCAAGAAGTAGGCGACCACGCTGGCAGCCGCGAAAAACGCCAGTGACCAGAGGATGCGCCTCCGCAGCTCCGCCAACCGCTGGGTGAGGGCCTGGAATTCCACGGCCGATTCGGCCGGTTCGGCCGCTTCAGCGGGCACCGCTTCGCTCCCCCTTGCGCATGCGCCATAGCGTCAGTTCAAACAGGATGATCAGGGGCAACGCCATCATCACCTGGCTCACCACGTCCGGCGGCGTCAACACCGCGCCGACGACGAAAGCCAGGAAGTACACCATCTTCCGCAGGCGCAGCAGCCCTGCCACGGTAACCATCTCCAGGCGCACCAGGATGGCCAGCACGATGGGCAGCTGAAACACGATCCCAAAAGGTACCGTCACGGAGATGAAAAAGCTCAAGAACTTGCCGACGGCGATCACCGGCTGCACGCTGTCGGTGCCAAAGCCAAGGAAAAACCGCAAGGCCACCGGGTATACGGCGAAATACCCAAAGGCGACCCCTAGAGCAAACAGTGCGAACGACGCAGGCAAGTAGCGCCCCAGCAGCCGCTTCTCATGGGGAAACAGCGCCGGCAAGACAAAACGCCACGCCTCCAGCACAATCACCGGTGACGCCAAGGCAGCCCCGATGAGCAGGGCCATCTTCAAATAGGAAGTGAAAGCCTCCGCCGGAGCCACAAACACGAAGGAGCGCTGGGTGTCAGCTGCAAACCGGCGCAGCACGTCCGGCACCAAAAACCAGCCCACGACGGACCCGGCCGCCAAGGCGCCCAAGGACACCAGGATGCGCTGCCGCAGCTCGGCCAGGTGCTCCTCGGTGGTCATCTCCGGCAGCACGTAGTGGGAGCTGGAATCCCCCTGATCCCTGCCGTTCACCGCGTCTTGTCTCCCTGTGCTGTGAACCTAGCGAACCGCGGCGCGCCGCGCGGCAACTAGTGTCCCGCCGGCTGGCCCCGGAGTACCACCAGGGCGTGGGGCAAAAGATCGATAATGG
The DNA here is from genome assembly GCA_002159155.1 of Firmicutes bacterium ZCTH02-B6. Taxonomy (GTDB): domain Bacteria; phylum Bacillota; class Limnochordia; order Limnochordales; family ZCTH02-B6; genus ZCTH02-B6. Next base: position 8,605 of record LZRQ01000131.1, on the reverse strand, counting down.
CCGCCAAGCTCTCTTCGGCACCACGAGGGCTTCCCGGCAAGTTGACGATGAGGGTGCGCCCCCGTATCCCCGCCACTCCCCGCGACAGTGCCGCACGCCGCTCGCGCACCGCCCCTGCGGCCCGCATCAGCTCCGGCAGCCCCGGCACAAGCCGAGAAACGACGGCGAGGGTCGCCTCCGGGGTGACGTCCCGGGGCGCAAGGCCGGTGCCACCCGTGGTCAAGACCAGGTCCAAGTCCAGCTCGTCCGCCATGTACGCCAAGCGCGCGGCGATCCGGTCGTGCTCATCGGGCACCACCTCATAGCAAACCACATCCCCGAGGGGCGCTACTTGCTGCGCCAGCCGGGGTCCGCTTTCGTCCGGCTCAAGCCCTTGCGCGCGCCGGTCGCTGACAGTGAGGATACCGATGCGGAACGCCATGGACTAATAGGCCCGCTGCAGAAGCTCATCGGCGATGAGCGCCAACAGTTCCCGCCCCTCGCCCGCGGGCAGCCCCAGCAACTGCTCTTGAGCCCGCCGGGCAAACCCGGCCGCCACCTGCCGGCTGTACTCGATGGCGCCGTTGCTGCGGACGAGCTCCAGCACCGCCCGCACCTGCTCGCCGGTGGCCGGGCCCTGCCCGAGGATGGACGCCACCCGCTCCCGCATGCCGGTCTGCTGCAACAGGTACAACACGGGCAAGGTGAGGATCCCCGCGGCTAAATCGTTGCCGACGGGTTTGCCCACCACTTCCGCTTCCCCGCTCACGTCCAGCAGGTCATCCACGACCTGAAACGCCATACCGATGTTACGGCCGTACTCATAGAGCGCCTGCGCCTGCTCCGGCGATGCGCCTTGCATGAGCGCGCCCGACTGGCAGCACGCCGCGAAAAACAGCGCCGTCTTCTTTTCGATGCGGCGAAAATAGTCCTCCTCGGTCTGATCCAGCCGTCCCAGGGACTGCTTTTGCTGGATCTCGCCGTCGCACATGCGCAGGATCATATCCGACATAATCCGCACGATCTCGGGCGTGGATTTGTCCACCAGGATCACCAGGGCCCGGGCCAGCAGGCAATCACCGGCCAACACGGCGGAGTGGTTTCCCCATTTGCTGTTGACCGTCGGCCGGCCCCGGCGAGTCGCAGCCTCGTCGATGACGTCATCGTGGACAAGAGTGGCCATGTGGATGAGCTCCGCGGCCACCCCCACCGGCACCACACGCTCTACGTCCGCATCAAATACCCGTCCGGACAAAAGCGTCATGATGGGCCGGATGCGCTTGCCCCCGCTCTCGATCAGGTGCAGGGCAATGGCCTGGGCTTCCGCCCCGCTGTCCTCCATGGCCGCCCGGAGCTGCCGCTCGACTTGCTGCAAATATGGCCCGATGTCTGCCAGGACCGCTTCCACGACCTGCACTGGCCTCACACCCTTCACACGACACCCACGTGCAGGCAGCTGATGCCGCCGGTAAGATTGTAGTAATGCACGTCCCGCAAGCCGACGGCCCGAAGCATCGCCGCGAGCTCCTCCTGGTCCGGAAACTCCAAAACGGTTTCAGGCAGGTAGCGGTACGTGTCGGGATCCCCTTGGATCAGACGGCCGATCAGGGGCACCAGATGACGGAAGTAGAAGAAGTAAATCTGCCGAAAAACAGGCCACACCGGGTGCGAAAACTCGAGGATCAGCACCCGCCCGCCGGGCCGCACCACCCGCCTCATCTCCGCGAGGCAGCGCTCCCGGTCCGTCACGTTGCGCAGGCCAAAGGCGATGGTGGCCGCATCAAAGCTGTCGTCAGGGAAAGGCAGATCCAGCGCGTTGCCCTGCACAAACTGGCAGATGTTTGCAAGACCATACGCCTGGGCCTTGGCACGGGCTCGGACCAGCATCTCCTCGACGAAGTCCAGCCCGACCACCTGGCCCTCGCTGCCCACGTAGCGGGCTAACTCGAAGGCGAGGTCGCCGGTTCCCGTCGCGATGTCCAGCACCCGGGCGCCGGGCGCGAGGCCCGCTTTAGCTGCGGTGAACCGCCGCCAACCTACGTCGCGCCGGAAACTCAGCAGGCGGTTGAGGAAGTCATAGGTCGGCGCGACCCGTCGGAAAAGGTCCCGCACGTACTGCTCGCGCTTGGCCATGGCCAAGGCCTTGTCGTCGCTCACGCGGTCAAACCCCTTAATCCCGCAGGTAATAAGCCAAACGCTGCAGCTCAAGGCTCAGGTCGGCGTTGATCATGTGAACCCCTTCGGGCACCGTCAGCTTGACCGGCGCGAAGTTGAGCAGCAGCTTGATCCCGGCCCCGACCACCCGGTCCACGACGGCTTGGGCAGCCTCGGCTGGAACCGCAATGATCGCCATCTTAAGCCCCAGTTCGCGGGTGCGCTCCTCGACTTTGTCCGGCGCCTCCACCGGCAGCCCTTCCACGATCTCGCCCTGCTTCTCAGGATCTTCGTCGAAGAGGGCGACGATGTTGAGATGGAAACCGGGATCCGCTGTATAACGGCGGCGAAAATACCGGGCCAGTGCGTGCCCAAGGCTGCCAACGCCTACGATCGCGATGGGGATGTCCCGGTCCAAATGCAAAATCCGGCGCAATTCGGCCTTCAGATTGTTGACGTCGTAGCCGACACCCTGTTTGCCAAATTCGCCGAACCACGCCAGATCCTTGCGCACCAAGGCTGGGCTGACCCCGGCTCGCTCCCCCAGCTCCTGGGAGGACATCAATTCCTTGTCCCCGTCCCGGGTCGCATCCTCCAGCACCCGCAAATAGAGGGGTAGCCGGCGCACTACCGCGCCGGAGATCTTCCGCAGCCGCATACGTGCCACCTGTCGACGGTTGTGCCGAACCGTTACGGCCAGCCAAAGAGTCCTTCACAAACAGCTTCATTATAACCCTCGCCAAAACCGGCCGTCAAATGACGTCAAAGCCGCGTGGCAGCTATAAAGCGCCGTCCTTCCCGTATGACGACCAGCTCTAGCCGCGCTCCCGGCTCGGTTTCGTTGGTGACCGCGATGAGTCCCTCCATGGAGTCGACGGCCTGGCCACCCGCCTCGACGATGACATCCAGGGCGCGGATCCCAGCGGAGGCCGCAGGCGAGTCGGGGATCACCTGGAGAACGAGCACGCCCGCCTCCGGCGCGGCCACCCCCAGCTCCTCCTCGAGCACCCGCCGGTGTGCACGAGTGAGGGCGGTGCCCAGCACGCCCAACCGGCGCGGGCGGCCGTACGCGATGATGTCTCGGGCTACCTGCCGGGCCATGTCCGCCGGAATGGCAAATCCAAGCCCTTGCGCGGCAAATCCCTCCACCGAACCCAAAACGGCGGTGTTGATCCCTACGACGCGGCCGGCGAGATCCACCAGGGGGCCGCCGCTGTTGCCCGGATTGATGGCCGCGTCGGTCTGCAGCAGCTGAAAAAGGAAGCGATTCTCGTCGATCGGGATCGTCCGCTGCAGAGCACTGACGACCCCAGTGGTAACCGTGAAATCGAGCCCAAAGGGGTTGCCGATGGCGATCACCGTCTGCCCGACCCGCAGCGGTGCCGACGGCCCGAGCTCGGCGGCGGGGAGATTTTGCCCTGGAATGCGCAGGACAGCCAGATCCGTCCACGGATCAGCGCCTACGAGTTCGGCGCGGAAGTCCCGCCCGTCCCGGAGCATGACGCGGACATCTGTGGCCTCCCGCACCACATGCTCGTTGGTGAGCACATACCCTCCTGCGTCGATGATGACGCCAGAACCGAGCCCTTCCTCCACGACGGGCGCCTGGAAAAACAGGGAATCGACAAATGCTTGCCGGGTGACCGCCACCTTCACCACCGCCGGACCGACCCGTTCCACGGCCTGCACGACGGCGTCGGCTCCGTCCTCACGAACGAGCTCGACCCCTTGGGCCCGTAGCCGCCCTGCCCCGTCGCCCGCGTCCCCCCTTGTGCCCGGGCCGGCTCCGGCCAGCCGCGCCCCGACGGCCCCGCCCAATACCGCCGCGAGCACGGCGACCAGGATCACCCAGCGCCAATCGCGCCGCACCGCGCGCCACTCCTTTCCGTGCCCTGACGGCTCTTGCCGCTCCCGCCTGCCTACCCGTCCACTATTCTGCAGCCGGACACCCATTTTATCAGCCCAGCGCGGAAACCCTATAAGCGCGACCTTCACCCACCCCCGGCGCAGGAGGCCCCGATGGAAAACGAACGGCAGGAGCCCCAACCGCCTCACGCGCAGCAAAACAAACCGGAGCTCAACAACGTCCGATACTTGGACGAGTGGCGCGCCCAGCACCGCCGCTACTATTCAGCCAAGACGGAGGCGCTGCGCGGGCGCAAGGGGCGCGCGGCCCGCCGCGCACAGCATCAAGCAGGTGCGCCGCGCCCTCCCTGGTCCCCTGCTGAGCGCCACACCTTTATCCGCCCCGTGCCGCCGGCGCCGGCAAACCGCTGGACGTGGCTCTGGTGGTGCCTGCCCCTGGTGGCCGGTATCGCCGTGTGGGTAGCGCTCTCCGGGAGCGGTGGGGCACCCGTACCGCCGGCGACACCTCAGGTACCGGTGCTGGAGCTGTGGGCTCCCGGCGCCTACGGGCACGACGCCGAACTGCAGGCGCTGCTGGCGGCCTTTGAGGAAAGCCACGGGGTGAAAGTGCGCTGGCAGGCGCGGCCCGTGGATTCCTATGACCTCATGCACACTTTGTTGGTAGGGCCTGCGCCCGACGTCATCCTCATCGACCAGGAGACGGGCCTGCGCCTCATCGGGATGGACGCTCTTTTGCCGCTGTTTGAGCCTTATGAGGGTGAGCCCCCGCAATACGTCTTGCCGTTGGCCGAGGAAACCTTTTGGGTGCGGTCCCTGCGGGCCGCTATCCCGCGGCGGGCGGCCCATCCCGACCTGGCCCAGGCGTTTGTGGCGTACCTCGCCAGTGCGGTGAGCAGCCGATCGGGGACATACTAGGCCCGCAGGGTCCACAGCAGCCGAGCAAAGACCGGTGTTAGGCCCGCAAGGGTCTGCACCGGTCGAGCGCAAGGTCCTTGCTGGTTCCCTCACCGCTTGTCACTGCTTTTGCCGGCGGCGGGGATCGGCAGGGGCTTGCGCGAAGGTCTCGGCCGGCGCTCGCGGGATCGGCGGCAGCCAACCCGGTTGCCGCTGGTTCTGGCGGGTGTGGGCCGGGGCTGAGCCAAGACCGTACGCCGGTGGCCGGCAGGACCTGCGTCAGCCTGCGGCTGGTTCGGGTCGGACCGGCGACCGCGAGCGGTCGGGCAAAGGTGTTTCCGGGCGTCCACGGGGTCGGCGGCGGCCGGCGTCAGGTCGCCGCCGGCTCCGAACGATGTGCGGGAGCGCCGGCGCGCAGGCGGCTGTGGGCCCTTTCCTTTGCCACGCTTGCCTACCGGAGCGGGCTGAGCCCCCCGAACCGTTTCCCGGGCGGCCGGGGCAGCGGCTTGTTATCCTTTAGGCACCGAGACCAGAGCGGCTAAGGTGGCAAAGAGCACCCCAGCCGCGATACCGAGCCCTACAAACTCCAACGTGCCGGTGAACAAGCCTTCCCAGCCCAGCTTTTGCGTCTCTTGGAGGACGCCCCGGGTGATGGACGCTCCAAAACCGCTGACCGGGATGAGCGCCCCGGCGCCCGCGAACTTGATGAGGGCGTCGTACCAGCCAAAGCCGTTAAGCACAGCGCCGGTGACCGTGAGGCCCACCAGGAGATGGCCGGGGGTGAGGCGCGGGAAGTGAATGTAGATGAGCTCGACGAGGGCACAGATGAGCCCGCCGATCACGAAGGCCCAGAAGTAGATCACATCGACCGCCTCCTTGCTTGAGAGGGGTAGCCGTGGCCAGGGCCGGTGTCTGGCGACATGCGCCTGCGCGCCCGTCAATCGTTTTCCAGCACCAGAGCATGGCTGATGCCCGGGCATGAGTCGCCCTGCTGCCACGTGGTCGGGCTGTGCAGGCAGCCGGTGGGCAGGACGAGAACGCGCCGGAACCGGCCCCGGGCCATTTCTTTGTAGACATAGCCCAGGATGACGGCCATCGAGCAAACGCTGCCGCTGGCCCCGGCACCCGACCACTGTTCGGGAGTGTACATGGACGCTCCACCGTCCATGTGCTTGCCGCCCAGCGTGACGCCTGCGCGGTCCACCAGTGCGCGAAAAACCTTAGACCCCACCTTGGCCAGGTCACCGGTCAGGATAAGGTCGTAGTCGCCCGGCGTCGTGTTGGTGTCCTGGAAATGACGCATCAGCGTGTCGCAAGCGGCGGGCGCCATGGCCGAACCCATGTCGTTGGCATTGGTGACTCCCCAGTCCACCACGCGACCGAAGGTGATGCGGGTGATGCGGGGACCGGCGCCCTCTTCGGGAGGCGCCACCACTGCGGCCGCGCCGCCGGTGGCCGTGTACTGGTTCGTCGCGCCGCGCTGGATGTTGAGCTCGATGGGGTAGCGGTACTGGCGCTCAACCGCTTGGTAATGGCTGGCGGTGGCCACCAGCACCCGCCTGGCGAAGCCCCCGTCGACCAACATCGCCGCCAGGCCGAGGGCCAGCGCGCTGGTGGCGCAAGCGGCGAACACTCCCAGGTACGGGATGCCCAGCGACCGGGCGCTGAACGTGGAGGAGACGATTTGGTTCAGCAGGTCGCCGGCGATAAAGCAATCCACGTCGTGCTCGGTGAGACCCGCGGCCTGCAGGGCCCGGCGCGCCGCCTGCTCCAGGTACTTGCGCTCCGCCTTTTCGGCCGACGTTTCTCCCCACATGTAGTCGTCGACGATGCCGTCAAAGTACGAGCCGAGCGGCCCGGCCCCTTCCCGGGGGCCCATCAGGGTAAAGGCCGCCGTAATCCGCGGCGGCCGGCTCAGTTGCACCGTGTACTGCCCAAGCCGCTGGACAGCCACGCCGCGCACCTCCCGTGCCGGCTCGCCCGGCTAGCGGCCGCCGGCCAGCCAGGCCACAAGCCCCGTCAAAGTGCCGGCAAGGATACCAAACACGATAACAGGCCCCGCAATGATAAACATCTTGGCGGCCATACCCAACACAAAGCCTTCGCGGCGGAAATCCATGGCAGCCGACGTCATGGCGTTGGCAAAGCCGGTGATAGGCACCGCCGCGCCCATCCCGCCCAGCTGGCCTAAATCGTCATAGACACCAAGTGCGGTCAACACCACGCCGAACAGGATCATGCAGGCCAGCGTAGCGGCGATGGCCTCGCCCTCGGTCGGCTGGCGGAAGCGGAACCAGTCAAAGACAAACTGCCCCACTAAGCAAATGGTGCCGCCCACAACAAAGGCGCGTGCAGCCAGCAGGGCGGCGTTAGGCTTGGGCGTCAACTGTTGCACGAGTCGCTGGTAGTCTTTGGCACCCTGGATCGCCGTCTGGTCGCGGTCCACCCGGATCCCCTCCACTCCGACGGGTCGGACGGCTTGTCCGCCGCCCAGTGACCCGACAGCCGATGGACTCCGGCATATTATCTCTCCGCCCTACGCCGTTTAGGCGGGATCCGCCGGGCGAGGCACGCCCCTGCAGTTCCGGCGTCAACTCTCCTGCGGTTCGGGGCGCGCGGCTTCCTCGACGGCGTACATCAGCTGTACGACCCGGTTGTCCAGCGCCGTCACCTCCCGCTGGTACGCTTCCATTTCACGCCGGAGGCGATCCAGTTCGCGCAGCAGCCAAATATTGGAACCCAGCAGGACAGCGAAACCGATGGAGAGCAGGAGGTTGACCATGGGGACGCGTCACCCCCAGGGGGGAGCATACGGAGCCCCGGTACGGCTGAGCTGGGTGCAAGCCGCCGACCGCGGGCCGCGCCCTACATGGCTATGCGGGGGGCTGGGCAATCCTGACTGGGGATCGCGAACGGGAAGTCGGGTGCCGGCGGCGGCGGACCGAGCGGCACCCTGATGGCTCACGCCGGCAAGCCGGCCTGGAGGCGGGCTGCCTTCACCGTGTTGGCCAAGAGCATCGCGATGGTCATCGGACCCACACCGCCGGGCACAGGGGTAATCCATCCGGCCACCTCCCGGGCGGCGGCGAAGTCGACGTCGCCTGTCAGGCGCCCATCCGGGAGCCGGTTGATTCCGACGTCGATGACGACCGCGCCGGGCTTGATCCAATCGCGCTCCACCAAGTGGGCTCGCCCGACAGCGGCTACCAGGATGTCCCCTTCCCGGCACACGGACCGCAAGTCGGCGGTGCGGGAATGACAGATGGTGACGGTGGCGTGAGACGCCAGCAAAAGCGCCGCCACCGGCTTGCCTACGATGTTGCTCCGCCCGATCACCACCGCTCGGCGCCCCTTGGGTTCGACGCCAGTGCGCCGGATGAGCTCCATTACCCCGGCGGGCGTGCAGGGCACAAGCCCAGGTGCGCCTGACCACAAGCGGCCAACGTTCAACGGGTGAAAGACGTCCACGTCTTTCTCCGGCGCGACAGCAGCGATGACCTCGGTTTCGTTTAAGTGTGAAGGCAGAGGCAACTGCACCAGGATGCCGTGCACCTCACGGTCCCGGTTGAGGCGATCGATGAGGTCCAACAGCTCCTCCCGGAGCGTTTCCTCGGGCAGGGCATATTCCCACGAGCGCACGCCGACTTGCGCGGCCGCCTTGCGCTTGTTGGTCACGTACACCTTGGACGCGGGGTCCTCGCCCACCCGGATC
>LZRQ01000130.1 GCA_002159155.1 Firmicutes bacterium ZCTH02-B6 | reverse complement strand
GGGCAGGACCGGGTCATCGTCAGTGACGTGCCCGGCACCACCCGCGACGCCGTGGACGTGGCCTGGGAATACGACGGCGACCGCTTCGTCCTGATCGACACCGCGGGGCTCCGGCGGCAGGCGCGGGTCAGCGAGGCGGTGGAGTACTACAGCGTGGTCCGGGCCCGGCGTGCCCTGGAGCGGGCCGATGTGGCCCTGGTGCTGATGGACGCCGCCGAACTGCTGACGGAGCAGGACCGGCGCATCGTCAACCTGGCCGAGGACGCCGGCCGGGCGCTGATCATCGTGGTCAACAAGTGGGATCTGGTGGACGCCCGGCAGGGCACGGCCGACGCCGTCCGCCAGCGCATCCGCGACCGCCTGCCCCAGGTGGACTACGCCCCCATCGTGTTCACGTCAGCCCTGACCGGCCGGGGCATCAGCCGCCTGCCCGGGGTCATCCGCCAGGTCTACAAGGCCTACACCCGCGACGTGGGCACCGGCCTGCTGAACCGCATCCTCCAGGATGCGGTGGAGCGGCATCACCCGCCGTCGGTCAAGGGCCGGCGGCTGCGCATCCGCTACGCCACCCAGGTCCGCCGCGGGCCGCCCACCTTCCTGGTCTTCGTCAACGACCCGAAACTGCTGGTCGAGAACTACCGCCGCTACCTGGAGCGGCGGATCCGCGAGGCCGTGCCCCTGGAGGGCACGCCCATCCGCCTGGTTTTCCGCCCGTCGCCGTCGTGAGCCGCGGCGGTGCTTGTTCTACGCCCCTCCCCCGGACATATACATGTACCGTCCCGGGGCTTGGCTACTTTGCCGCCCCGCAGGCCGCCCGGCAACTGGGACAGGAGGAGGGACGAGGGCGTGGAGAAACTGGACGTGATTCAGGACATCGCAGTCCGCACGTCCGGAGACGTCTTCATCGGCGTCGTCGGCCCGGTGCGCACCGGGAAGTCGACCTTCATCAAGCGCTTCATGGACCTCTTGGTCCTCCCCCGGATCAAGGACGCCTACGACCGCCAGCGGGCTCAAGATGAGCTCCCGCAAAGCGGCGCCGGGCGCACGATCATGACCACACAGCCCCTGTTTGTGCCTGATCAGCCCGTGACGCTCGAATTCAACGGTGCGCGCGCCCGTGTGCGGCTCGTCGACTGCGTCGGCTATACGGTCCCGGGCGCGCGGGGCTATGAGGACGAGCAGGGGCCCCGCCTGGTGCGCACGCCGTGGTTTGACCGGGACATTCCTTTCCAGGAAGCCGCCGAACTTGGCACCCGCAAGGTCATTGAGGAGCATGCGACCATCGGCATCGTCATCACCACCGACGGTACCGTCGCCGATTTGCCGCGCCAGGCGTACGTGGAGGCGGAGCAGCGGGTCATCAACGAGCTAAAGGCGTTGGGCAAGCCGTTCCTCGTCCTGTTAAACTCGGTGGAGCCCGAGGCCCGGAGTGTTCAGGAGCTGGCGGAGGAGCTGAGCCAGCAGTACGGCGTGACGGTGGTGCCCATCAACTGCCTGCGCATGAGCCAGCAGGACGCGCTGGACGTACTGCATGAGATTCTCTTTGAGTTCCCGGTGCAGGAACTGTCGGTGCGCCTGCCGGCGTGGATCGACGAGCTCCCGGCTGATCACCCGTTGCGGCGGCAGTTCCTGGATGCGGCGTGGGAAACCATCGCACCGGTGGAGCGCCTGCGGGATGTGGAGCAGGCGGTGGCGTCGTTGGCGGCCTACGAGTTTGTGGAGACCGTCACCCTCAAACAGATGGAGCTGGGCCAAGGCACCGCCACAGTGGAGGTCGGCACGCGCCGGGCGCTTTTCTACAAGGTGCTGGCGGAAATGACGGGATTTCAGGTGGCCGGCGACCACCACCTGGTCAGGCTCATGCAGGATTTGGCCGTGGCCAAGCGGGAGTACGACAAGGTGGCGGCGGCCTTGGCCGACGTCCGTACGGCGGGCTACGGGATCGTGACGCCGTCGCTGGAGGATATCGCCTTCGACGAACCCGAAATCATCCGCCAGGGCGGCCGGTTCGGCGTGAAGCTGCGCGCCGGCGCCCCGTCTATCCACATGGTGCGGGCGGACATCTACACGGAGGTCACGCCCTTCGTCGGCACCGAAAAGCAGGGAGAAGAGTTCGTCCGCTATTTGACCGAGGAGTTTGAGAAAGACCCGGGCAGCGTCTGGAACTCGGACTTCCTGGGCAAGTCGCTGCAGGATCTCGTGCGCGAAGGTATCCAGAGCAAGCTGCACCGCATGCCGGAGCATGCCCAAAAGAAGCTGCAAGAGACGTTGACCAAGATTATTAACGAGGGCAGCGGCGGGCTCATCTGCTTCATCCTGTAGCCCGCAGGCCAACACGTTGCCGAGGAGTCTCAAATTTCAGACCAAGTTTCTTGAAACCTGCTTCAACTGCAGGAAATCCCTGGGTTTGTCCGCAAACGCCGGCAGGAACGGGCCTCGCAGGGGCGAAACTAGCCCTGTCGGGCCCCCGGCGTTTCTTTTGTGCTCATGGACCGCACAGGAATTGGACAACCTACGGTTCCAGATGGCGGCAAACCGGGGAGCCGGGAAGGGAGGTGACGGGCTTGACCAAAGCGGAACTGGTCGATCGCGTGGCCGCCAAAAGCGGCTTGACCAAGAAGGACGCCGGCAAGGCGGTGGACGCGCTGTTCGAAGCGGTCACTGAAGCGCTGGCCGGCGGCGAGCGGGTGCAGATCGTCGGTTTCGGCACCTTTGAAGTGCGCGAGCGGGCCGCCCGGCGGGGGCGCAATCCCCAAACGGGTGCCGACATCCAGATCTCGGCCCGCAAGATTCCTGCGTTCAAAGCTGGGAAGGCTCTCAAGGATTCGGTGGCCAAGTAGGCCAACTGGTCACGGCCATCCCCTGGCGCGACACCGGCAGCCGTTCCGCCTGTGTGGGGCGGGGGCCGGTGTCGCTCTTTATTCAGCTTTGGCCGCGGTTTATTCACCTTTCGGTCGCTCTTTATTCACCTCAGGGAACATGTTATAATCCTGAAAGTTACACGCCCCCCGGGAGGAAGCACCTGTGGAAAAACCAGTGCAGGTCGGCCTGCTGGGATGCGGCACCGTGGGCAGCGGTGTGCTCTCCATCTTGCAGGCCAACGCCGAGCGCATCGCGGCGCGCGCCGGTGCTCTCATCGAGGTGCGGCGCGTCGCGGTGCGGGATCTGAAAAAGTATCGGACGGTATCCCTTGATGAGGCCCTGCTCACGACCGACCCCTGGGAGGTCGTCAGCGACCCAAGCGTCGACATCGTCATCGAGGTCATGGGCGGGGTTGATCCGGCCCGCGACCTGATCGCGGCCGCTGTCGACAACGGCAAGCCCGTCATCACCGCCAACAAGGAAGTGCTGGCTAAGCACGGGCCGGAGCTCTTGTCCCTGGCCGCCCGCCGTGGGGTCGACCTGTTTTTTGAGGGGAGCGTGGCTGGCGGGATACCCATCATCAAGCCGCTGCGCGAAAGTTTGGCCGCCAACCGGGTGCAGGCCATCGTCGGCATCATCAACGGCACGACCAATTACGTGCTCACCCGCATGAGCCGCGAAGGCATGCCGTTTGCGGAAGTGCTGCGGGAGGCCCAGGCGCTGGGGTATGCGGAGGCCGATCCGGCGTCTGACGTGGAAGGCTACGACGCAGCTTTCAAGATCGCGATTTTGGCCTCGCTGGCGTTTGAAACCCCGGTGCGGGTCGAGGACGTTTACTGCGAGGGCATCACCCGCATCACGCCAGAGGATATCCGCTACGGCCGGGAGCTCGGCTACGAGATCAAGCTGTTGGCCATTGCCCGGGAGCACGAGGGGAGGCTGGAGGTGCGAGTTCATCCGGCCTTCATCCCGGCGGCCCACCCGCTGGCCGCCGTCACCGACGTCTTCAACGCCATTTTTGTGCGGGGAGACGCGGTCGGCGAGCTCATGTTTTACGGGCGTGGCGCAGGCAGCCTGCCGACGGGGAGCGCAGTGGTCGCGGATCTTGTGGACGCGGTGCGACGGCTACGCTTCGGCGGCAACGGGCGACTGCAGCCGCCGGCGGCTCAGCTCCCCATCAAACCCATTGAGGAGACGGTTTCCCGGTACTACGTCTCGCTCAAGGTCGTGGACCGACCGGGGGTGTTGGCCAAGATCGCGGCGGCCTTTGGGGAAAACGACGTCAGCATCGATTCCGTGATCCAGAAAGGCAGACTTGAGGACCCGGTGGATCTTGTGTTCGTGACCCATGAGGTCCAGGAGGCCAACATCCGCCGGGCGTTGGCGCAGATTAGCCGGTTGCCGGTGGTGCGCCAAGTCAGCAACGTGATCCGGGTGGAGGCGGAAGTATGAGCGGTCAAGGCATCATCGCCCGCTACCGGCCTTATTTGTCACTGCCGAAAGAAGGTCCCATCGTCACGCTCTTGGAGGGCGACACGCCGCTCATCCCGGCGCCGCGGCTAGCAGAGGAAATGGGCCTGCAGGCGGAGCTGTACATAAAGTATGAGGGCGCCAACCCGACGGGCTCGTTCAAGGACCGGGGCATGACGATGGCGGTCACCGACGCGGTCATGCGGGGAGCACGGGCGGTTATCTGTGCCTCCACCGGCAACACGTCGGCGTCGGCCGCAGCCTATGCCGCCCGTGCGGGACTGCCTTGCTATGTGCTCATTCCCAAGGGCAACGTGGCCAAAGGCAAGCTGGCGCAGACCATGATGCACGGGGCGCGGGTGATCGAGATCGAAGGCAACTTCGACGAAGCGCTCAAGTTGGTCCGGGAGTTGGCGGAGAGCCACCAGCTGGCCATCGTCAACTCCATCAACCCGGTCCGCCTCCAAGGGCAAAAGACAGCCGCGTTTGAGGTGTGCGATGCACTGGGGGATGCGCCGGACTTCCTCGCACTCCCGGTGGGCAACGCGGGCAACATCACGGCCTACTGGATGGGATTCAAGGAGTACCGGCAACTGGGCAAGACCAGCCGGCTCCCGCGGATGCTGGGCTTTCAGGCGGCGGGGGCCGCACCGATCGTCGAGGGCCGTCCAATAGCTCAGCCCGAGACGATCGCCACGGCCATCCGCATCGGGAATCCGGCCAGCTGGCAGCAGGCCGCCGCAGCCCGGGACGAGTCGGGCGGCCTCATCGCTAAAGTTACGGACGAGGAGATCCTGGCGGCGTACCGGCTCGTAGCCCGGCTAGAAGGGGTCTTTTGCGAGCCTGCTTCAGCGGCGTCCCTGGCAGGTGTGGCGCAGCTGGCGCAGCGCGGGTTTTTCAAGCCGGGACAGCGGGTGGTGTGCGTGCTCACCGGGCACGGGTTGAAAGATCCGGACCGGGCTGCTGCCGAAGGGGCAGGAACACTGGTGCTGCCTGCCCGCGCTGACGCGCTGGCCGAGGTGTTCACGTCATGAGAGAGGGCGAACGATCCGGTTCAGCCGCGGTCGGGATCGGTCCGAGAAGCCGCGTGCGGGTCCGGGTGCCGGCCACGTCGGCCAACCTGGGACCAGGTTTCGACACACTGGGCATGGCCCTGTCACTGTTCAACTACTTTGATGTCGAGCTCGCTCCCGAAGGCTGTTGGATCGAAGCGGCAGGTGAGGCCGCCGAGAGGGTGCCGCTGGACTCCGACAACCTGGTCGTGCGCGCCGCCCAGGCCGTCTGGGAGCAGGCAGGGATGCCTCCCACGGGCTGGCGAGTACGCGTCCAAGCCCAGATTCCCTTTGGACGCGGGTTGGGCAGTTCGGCCTCGGCCATTGTGGGTGGGGCCGTGGCGGCCAATGTGCTAGCGGGGGAACCGCTGGGCGTGGCGGACTTGCTGCGGGTCGCCGCGGACCTCGAGGGGCACGCGGATAACGTCACCCCCGCGCTTGTGGGCGGCTTCACGGTAGTGGTGCAAGGTGACGCCAGCGGCTCCGGCGGGCGGCGAGACATCCGATGGGTGCGCCTGCCGGCCAAGGGTGTGATCGCGGTGGTGGCAGTGCCCGAGCTGCAGCTGCCGACTCATGTCTCCCGGCGCATGCTGCCGCAGCAGGTGAGCTTGCAGGACGCGGTGTTTAACATGAGCCGCGCGTGCCTGTTGGTCGCCGGCTTGGCGACAGGGGACACGCAGGTCGTCGCGGCGGCCATGGACGACCGCCTCCATCAGCCCTACCGCGCCGCCGTGGTGCCTGGTTTCACCCAGGTGGTTGACGCGGCCCGGGGTGCGGGCGCCTTGGGTGCCGTGCTCAGCGGTGCGGGCCCGGCAGTGTTGGCTTTGGCGGCAGAGGGGGCGCCGGTGGAGCGGATCGGTGAGGCGATGGCGGGAGCGTTCACGGCTGCCGGGGTGCGGGCACGCTGGCTGGCATTGAGTCTGGACGATGTAGGAGCCCAGGTGGAAACGCCCGACGGCTTTCGGGCAGTGGGGGGAAGTCGCTGTCCATGAGGATCGTTGTGCAAAAGTACGGCGGGTCTTCGGTGGCCACGCCTGAACGCATCAAGGCCGTCGCCCGGCGTGTCGTGGACGCGCGGCGGGCCGGCAACGCGGTGGTCGTCGTCGTATCGGCCATGGGCGACACAACGGACGAGCTGATCGCCCTTGCCCGGCAGATCAGCGACTCGCCGCCCAAGCGGGAGATGGACATGCTGCTCGCCACCGGCGAGCAGATCTCCATCGCCCTGTTGGCCATGGCCATTCACGACCTGGGAGAGCCGGTGATCTCGCTGACGGGACCGCAAGGGGGCATCATTACCGACAGCGCGCATACGAAAGCCAAGATCCTTGAGGTGGAGCCGGCGCGCGTCCGGGCCGAGCTTAACCAAGGGCGCATCGTGATCGTAGCCGGCTTTCAGGGCTTGAGCCGCGACAGCGCGGACATCACCACCCTGGGCCGCGGCGGGTCGGATACGACCGCGGTGGCGCTCGCGGCGGCGCTAGGTGCCGATGTGTGCGAGATTTACACCGACGTGAAGGGCGTCTACACGGCCGACCCACGCGTTGTGCCTAGCGCCCGCAAGCTGGCCGACATTTCGTACGGCGAGATGCTGGAGATGGCGAGCCTGGGTGCGGTCGTGCTGCAGCCCAGGAGTGTCGAGTACGCGGCACAGCACGGGGTCACCATCCATGTGCGGTCCAGCTTCGCCCATGAAGAGGGGACGTACGTAAGGGAGGAAAAACTGGTGGAACGGGATATGGTGGTGGTCGGCGTCGCCCACGACACCAACGTGGCCAAGGTGGTGCTGGTGGACGTCCCGGATCGACCTGGCGTTGCGCATCGCCTCTTCTCGGCCCTGGCAGCTGAACACATCAACGTGGACATGATCGTGCAAAGCACGAAGCAGGAGAAAACGACCGACCTGTTGTTCACCGTGACCCGGGACGATCTGCCCAAGACCCTCGAGATCGCCGATGCTGTGGCCAAGGAGCTCGGCGCCACCGGTGTCCTGCACGCGACGGGCCTTGGCAAGGTGTCCATCGTTGGTGCCGGCATGGTGAGCAACCCCGGCGTGGCCGCCCGCATGTTTGGCGCTCTGGCCGCCAACAACGTCAACATTCAGGTGATCAGCACGTCCGAAATCAAGGTCTCCTGCCTGATCGACCTCGATCAGGTGCCTGTCGCGGTAAGGGCGATACATGAAGCCTTTGGGCTCGGGGAGGAGCAAAACGCTCCGGCGACCTCCGTCGAAGGGTAAACACAAGTGAACAGGGAAATGGGCGCTGGACGCGAGTGTCGTCCGTCCGACGCGTTGTCCAGCTCGAGGTTACCGCCGTTTTCCAGCTGGAGCGCGGCGATGACACGGTACGGCTGTCTTAGAACGGCAGCCGCACCGTGCCGTTTTCGGACACATCCACGTCCAGAGCGGACGGGTGGTGGGGCAAGCCCGGCATCGTCATGACATCTCCCGTCAGGCAGACGAGGAAGCCGGCACCTAGGTTTGGGCGTACGGCTCGCACCTGGAGCCGCCAGCCGCGCGGCGCCCCCTTCCGCTGCGGCTGATCCGTGGTGGAGTGCTGGGTCTTGGCGACACAGACCGGCAGCCCGGCTGCTCCCAGGGCCTCGCAGGCGGCGATGTCTTTCTCGGCTTCGGGGGTATAGTCGACGCCATCCGCGCCGTAAACCGTCCGCGCCAGGTGATCAATCTTCTCCTTGATGGGCCAATGCCACTCGTAGGCCGGGCGAAACCGCGGTCGCTCCCGCTCCAGAGTGTCCAAGACGGCCTTGGCCAGTGTCTCGCCGCCCGCACCGCCGTGCTGCACGACGGTGGCCTCAGCGTGCGGTACTCCCAAAGCAGCACAATGATCGGCCACGAGCTTCAGCTCATCCGCTGAATCTCCATCGAAACGGTTGATCGCCACCACCACCGGGAGGCCAAACCGGCGCAAGATCCCGACGTGATGGTCCAGGTTGGCAAGCCCTGCGCGTACTGCCGCCGCGTCCGGAATCGCCATTCGGCTCTTGGGTGCACCGCCGTGCATGCGCAAAGCCCGTACGGAGGCCACGAGCACGGCCACATCGGGCACGAGACCACTGTAGCCGTGGACGATGTCGAAGAACTTTTCCGCGCCCAAGTCCGCGGCAAAACCGCCCTCTGTCACCACGTAATCGGCCACTTTCAAGGCGAGTCGCGTGGCGACAACGGAGTTGTTTCCGTGTGCGATGTTGGCAAAGGGCCCCCCGTGCACAAACGCGGGCTGACCCTCGAGCGTCTGCACAAGGTTGGGCTTCATGGCTTGGGCCAACACTGCGGCCATGGCGCCTTGCGCCCCTAGGTCTCGGGCGTACACCGGCTGGCCGGTGTAGGTGTAGCCGACGAGGATGCGGCCCAACCGTTCCTTCAAGTTCGCGAGCCCGTCGGCCAGGCACAGGATGGCCATGATCTCGGATGCCACCGTAATGTCAAACCGGGTCTCCCTCGGTACTCCGTTGGCCGGTCCGCCGAGCCCCACGATGACATGGCGCAGCGCCCGGTCGTTTACGTCCAGCACCCGGGGCCAGACGATGCGTCGGGGATCGAGCCCGAGCTCGTTGCCCTGGTGGATGTGGTTGTCGATGAGGGCGGCCAACAAGTTGTGGGCGGCTCCTACCGCGTGGATGTCGCCCGTGAAGTGCAGATTGATCTCAGCGGCAGGGATGATGCGGGCCAGCCCTCCGCCAGTCGCACCGCCTTTGATGCCGAAGACAGGGCCCATGGACGGCTCCCGCAGGGCAGCGGCCGCCCTTTTCCCAAGCCTGCCCAGAGCCTGGACGAGACCGATGGCCATCGTCGTCTTGCCTTCGCCAGCCGGCGTGGCCGTGATGGCCGTTGTATAGATGAGCTTTCCGTTCGGAACCGACGCCCGCCTGGCTAGGGCCTCCAGCGGGATTTTGGCCATGTAATGCCCGTAAGGCTCCACTTCTTCGGGCTGGAAACCGGCCTCGACAGCGACTTGCAGAATGGGGCGCGGCGCTGCCTGCGGCGGCTCCAACGTCTCAAGCGTCCCAGGCGGCATTGTTTGATGGCGGTCCTGCGCGGTCATGGCCCGTCCCTCCCAAGCCTCGCTCAGCTCGTGGGGAAGCGGGGGCCCGCTTTAGGGCCGCGACGCTCCCGCACTCATCTTGCCCCACGCACAGCCGGCTTGCCCAGGGGCAGATGTCCCTACGCCCGTCCCGAGCGAAGCTATCCAAGCGCGGCTACGTTATGTGAGTCAATAGTACTGGGGCATTCCCCGATTGCGGTGGATCGTGCGGATACGAATTGAAAGGATGGGTGGCGCGAGCCGTAAAGGCCCCGGGCGGTACCGCCCGGGGCGCGGGGCTGGAAAAAGAAGGGACGAGAAGCCGGTCTTCCGAACGTGTTGTATCGGCCAAAAACACCACAGGAAGGGGCTTCTCGTCATGAACGAACTTCGCAAGCAACTCGGCTTTTCCCTGCAAGAACTGGAGGCCGGGCTTTTCACGTGGATGGCTCGCCAATTTGCCGACGTGCTGGTGAAGGCCTTGGAGCAAATCGACGGTTGGCTGGCCGAACAGCGGGACCGGCGTCGCTTTCGCATGCGGGACATGCAGCCACGCACGCTGCAGACGCTGTTTGGCGTCGACCTCACGTTTCGCCGCCGAAGATACCTGGATCGGCAGACGGGC
>LZRQ01000129.1 GCA_002159155.1 Firmicutes bacterium ZCTH02-B6 | reverse complement strand
AAGATGGCGTTTGCCCCCCGCCAGTCTACGACCCGCTGCGCCGCTTGGCCCCACAACCCGCGGCCCGCCGCCAGAGCCTCCCGCTGCCGGTCCAAGAGCACGCGGAATTGGCGGTCGTTGGGCGGGACGAGGACCGTGACGGCCCATCCCTCCTCCACGAGGCGGGCATTGACGAAAACGTCCCCGGCGTACACGTAAGCCAGCAACCGGCCGTAGCCGTCGCGGGGCTCCGCGTCCAGCTCAAGGCGCACCGTCTCGCCCGCGACCAGCCGCTGGTTGAGGGTGCGTGCGGCCCACCCGGGTCCGTCGCGCGTGCCGGCGTCCCAATCGATTTCCGGTGCGTTGATGCCGATGTAGCGGACGGTCTCGTTGCGCTCGTCGTTGGTGCGTACGACAATGGTATCCCCGTCGATAACCCGCGTGACCCGCCCCTCCAAGACCGTCGGTGACGGGGGAACGGTGACGCCGGGTACGGGACGCTCCCACCATTGGCCCGTAATCGCAGCCAGCGCGAGCGCGGCGACAAGGCCGACCGCCAGGAGCCAGCCTAGGCGATGACGGGAGATGGCCATGGGCAAGCACTTCGCCCCAAGGCCGGGTCGATTCCTGCCTGGTGTGGTTGAGGGTGGGGGACAATGCAACGAGCGGGACAGTGGGCGGCCGTCGCCGGGGGACCGTCCCTGGTGCCGGCCGCCCACCGCTGCCAGCGGCGTGTGCGGGATTTACCGCGCCGCGGCGGCTTCCTGCATGCTTCGCTCGAGGATGTCGAGGCCGCGGTTGAGCTGTTCGTCGGTAATGACCAGCGGCATCGGGAAGCGCAAGACGTTGCCTTCCAGGCCCGCCTGCAGGATGATGACGCCGTTTTCCCACGCCCTGCGCACGATGCGCTGGGTTAGCTGCCCATCGGGTTGCTTGCTCTCTTTGTCCTTGACGATCTCAAGGCCAACCATGGCGCCCCGGCCGCGGGCGTCGCCGACAAAGGGATAGCGCTCCACCCAGCCCCGCATGCGTTCGAGCATCGTGCGGCCGATGGCCTCGGCCCGGGCCAGGAGGTTTTCTTCCTGGATAATGTCAAACACCGCCAGGGCGGCCGCACAGGCCACCGGGTTCCCAGGGAACGTGCCGCCCAGGCCGCCCGGCACCGGCGCGTCCATCAGCGTGGCCTTGCCCACGACGGCGCTCAACGGCAGGCCGCCGCCCAAGGACTTGCCGACGGTCATCAGGTCCGGCTCCACGCCTACGTGCTCGACGGCAAACATCCGCCCCGTGCGGCCAAAGCCGGTCTGCACCTCATCGACGATCAGCACGATGCCGTGTTCGTCCGCCACATCCCGCAGGCGCGGCAGGAAATCGTCAGGCGGGACGATGTAGCCGCCCTCGCCTTGAACAGGTTCCACGATGATGGCCGCCACGTCCGTGGCCGCCACGCCGGCCCTAAACAGACGTTGCAAGCTCTCCATGACCATATCGGTGGTGATGCCCCGATAAGGGTTGGGGTAAGGAATGCGGTACACCTCGGGCACGAAGGGACCGAATCCCGCCTTGTAGGGGTGCACCCGGCTCGTCAGCGACATGGCCATGTAAGTGCGGCCGTGAAACGCGCCCTCGAAGGCAATGACGGCCGGCCGGCCCGTGGCGTAGCGCGCGATCTTGACCGCGTTCTCCACGGCCTCCGCGCCGGTGTTAAAGAGCAGCGCCTTCTTGGGGCTGTTGCCCGGCACGGCCTCGCACAGGCGGCGGCATACTTCCACGTAGACCTCGTACGGCACGACCGCGTAGTCGGTGTGCATGAACTTGTCGAGTTGGTCCCGGACGGCGGCGACCACCTTGGGATGGCAGTGGCCGACGTTCAACGACCCAACGCCGCCCGAAAAGTCGATGTACTCGCGGCCGTCAGCGTCCACCACGATTGCGCCCCGCGCCCGGGCGGCCGCGAAGCCCACATGGGGGGTCTTGGCGCGCGCCACCCAGCGCGCGTGCTCCGCCAAAATAGCCGCAGAGCGTGGGCGATCCGTCAGCTGTTGTTCCATTGGGTAACTCGCCTCCCGCATGACAATTTGCCATTGTCGGCTGGGGTCCTTCAAGGGGAAAAGAGGACAAACTTCACGACACGGGTGACAGTAGGGGGACGCGAGACGTACGGTGCCAGCGCCGGGAGCCGGCCAAAAGCAAAGGGGCTGCCCCAATCAGGGGCAGCCCCTTTGCGCGCGGGGATATCTCGCTGATGCCGAAGGGGAGCGGCAACCAGGGGTCCGGGGGTCGGGGAGTATCGTTGAGGCATCCCTGGCGCCGCCGGTTGGGGGGGACAATCACCTCCTGGATGTCGTGCTGATCCGCCTCTCGCCGGAGGCGGTGGGGTTTGCCTACCCCGTGACCCGTTGTCTTCAGTCTACCGGCGCAGCCTCTGGGAAGCCATTCCAGACGCATGCCGTCCAGGTACCAATTTGGTGGAAACTCCAGGGAAAGCCGGTCAACAGCCCAGCTGGGGAAGGAAGGTGGCTGGTTGGGGGGAGAAGTCCCTCGCGACAACTGCGGTCCGCGGCCGGGACCGAGGCCGCGCGCCTCCTGGCCGGCGGACGAGAGAGCGAGCGCGGGCATGCGGGAGCGGCTGCAGGCGAGGCAAGTTCAGCCCAGACCGTTGAAGTTTACCTTCATCATGGCCATGGTGGCTTTCTCCGGCCTCCTGTCGCTGACCCTCGCAGCGGTGGCCACGTACCGGTCCACGACGGACTTGCGGGAGCAGGTGGTGACCCGGGGAGAGCAGCTCGTTGCCGAGCTGGCGGGGGAAGCTGTGCAGCTCATGGGGATCGCGGACCCGCTGGAACGGGAACTGAGCCTCAACATGCTGACCCACCGCATGGCCATTGGCGATGTGCTCTACGCCCAGGTAGTGCGGGGCGGCCGGGTGGTGACCGAGTCGGCTCTCGCGCCCGAGCTCCTGTTTCCGGTGGAAACCGACCCGGCTTCGCTGCCCGCCCTGCAAGAGCGGATGACAGGCCGCCACCTTCATCTCGATCTGGTTCGCATGCTGCCCGGTGAGCCGGCTCCCAGCTACGTGCGGCTCGGGGTTTCCCTGGAAGTGGTTCAGGAAAAGGTGCGGCAAAACTGGGCGGTCATGATCGGCCTGACCGTCGTCTTTACGGCCATCGGGGCTGCCCTGGCGTTTGGCTTGTACTCGGCTATCTTGAAACCGCTGGAGCGGGTGATGGCGTCCATCCGGCGACTGGGAGCGGGCGACCTTCGCGCCCGGGTCTCTGTCCAGGGCTCGCAGGAGCTCCAGGAGCTGGCCCGGGCCTTTAACCGCATGGCCGAGGAGATCGCCCGCCGCAACGACGAGTTGCAGCGGGTCAACACCGAGCTGCGGTCCGCTTACCGGGCCAAGTCGGAGTTTCTGGCGATGATCGGCCATGAGCTCAAAACTCCTTTGCACAGCGTGCGGGGCTATTGCCAACTGTTGCTCGAGGGCCTCGACGGCCCGCTGACGGCTGAGCAGCGGGCCGACATCCACGCCGTTTTGGCGGCGGGCAACCACCTGCTGTCGCTCATCGACAACATTCTCAACTTCAACGCGTCGGGGACGGACCGGCTCCATCTGACCGTGGTGCCGCTTAGGTCCATCGTGTCCCAGGCCATCGACCACGTGCGGCCGCTGGCCCAGCGCAAGGGCTTGGAGCTCATCGTTGAACCCGGCGACGTGGAAACCGTCCATGGGGATGAGACGAAAATCAAACAGATTCTCATCAACCTGCTGCACAATGCGGTGAAATACACCCCGCATGGCACGGTTACGCTCCGGCTCGAGCGGGACGCCGAGGGCGGGGTACGCATCCTCGTCATCGACTCGGGGCCTGGGATTCCGGAGGAGTGGCGGGAGCGGGTGTTTGAGCCTTTTGAGCGCCTGCATGACAACGAACCCGGCGAGCAAAAGGGCCTCGGGCTCGGTCTGGCGGTGGTGCGTACCTACGCCCGGGCTCATGGGGGCGACGCGACGGTTCAAGACGCGCCGGGAGGGGGCAGCTGCTTCATCGTCCGGCTGCCGGATCACCCGGGAGTTGCAACCCCATGGATGCCCGCCGGAGGATCCGCCATGCCGGCACGAGCGGGAGGTGTGCGCCATTGACCAGGATTCTGATTGCGGAGGACGATCCGTCCGCGCTGCGGCTTTTGACCAAATTTCTCACGGCCAAAGGGTACGAAACGCTCGAGGCCGCCGACGGCCGGGAAGCGTTGCACAGCTTTCTGACCCATGAACCCGATCTGGTGCTTTTGGACGTGCAAATGCCCCATATGGACGGCTGGAGCGTGCTGCGGGAGATCCGGAGCATGAGTTCCGTCCCCGTCATCATGCTGACCATCCGCAACAGCACCGACGACAAGGTGCGGGGGTTGACCGAAGGGGCGGACGACTATGTCACAAAGCCCTTCGATTTAAAGGAGATCGACGCGCGTATCCAGGCCGTGCTGCGCCGCGCCCGGGCCAAGTCGGGAGGCGCCGTCCTCACCGTGGGCCCGCTGGTGGTGGACGATGAAGCCAAGGAGGTGCGGCACAACGGACGCCTTGTCGCCTTGTCGCCCAAGGAGTATGAGCTGTTGCGGCTATTGGCTTCCCGTCCTGGGCGGGTGTTTTCAACCCAGGAGATCTTGCAGGCCGTGTGGCCGGAGCGGGTGCACGAAGGCTCCGCGGAGGACGTCAAGAAGTACATTTACTTCCTGCGCAGCAAGCTGGAGGATGACCGGGACGGCAACGGCTTAATCCAGACGGTGCGCGGCTTTGGCTACAAGCTCATCGCCGACTGACGCCTGTGCCGGCTGCCTATAGGCTGGTCGCGGTGCTGCCGGCCGCCAGCAGCCCGACGTCGATGCGCGTCAAACCTTCGGAGCGGTATGGGCTGAAGGTGATCCGGCCCAAGCCTACGCTGGCGTTGCGGACGGTGATGCCGTCCAGGGCCCGCTGCTCCACCTGGACCTGGTACCCGTGTTCCCGCAACCCGAGCGCCAGCTCCTCGGCTAAACGGTCCGCATCGGCGAAGGCCACGTCAACCAGGTAGGAGCCGAGAAACCGCTCGGGCAAAACCTGCACCCGCAGCACTTCGAAATGCGCCGGCATGGGGAAGTCCACGGGAATGACCAACTGGGCGCCGGCGTAGATGCGGTGCACCGACTTGATGTCGGGGTTGTGCCGCACGAGGAGGGGCAGGGGCACCCCGAAGCGCACCGCGATCCCCGACAGCGTGTCCCCGGGTTTCACCGTGTAGATAAAACGAGCCTGGTGCTGGAGTTTGGCCGCGGGCCCACCCAGGAAAGCGAGGGTATCCCTGTCGAGCACCCCGGTAGGGTTTAAGCCGTAACGGCGCTGGAAAGCGGTGAGGGCGGCGCGGCCGGCGTCGTCCAAGGTGCCCGCCAGCGGTCCGTCGTACAGGCCCATGGCGCGGAGTACGGCGAGCACCTGCCAGATGTCCTCAGGCGTAGGCTGATGGTTTTCCGCTGGGGCCGGGGCCGCCGCCGCGGGTGCGGCCGCGAGCTGATCCTGGGCCCACGTGAGGCCGACGCCCGGCGAACCAGGGCTGCCCGCCAGGAGCATAGTTAAGAACATGAACCACAGGACGCCCGCGCGCACCATCCCGTCCCCGAGCGGCCTCCTCTCCAGACGCTACTCCGAGTTTCCGCGTGGGCCGGGGCGTTTCCTCCCGCTCATCTCCCGGGCCAAAGCGCGGGATCGCCCCCGGCCGATCCCGTCGGCAAGCGTGGCCCGGCCGCAGTGCGCCGTGCACCGCGCCGCTTTCGTTCTTCGTCACCGCGCTACTTGGCGATGAGCTTCTCCCACAGGAACCAGAGGACGACGAGGAACCCGATGAGTTCCAGCATGTACGCTCCCCCTTTCCTCGCAGTGGTTCCACCCAGGCCCCCGCTACTGCACGTTTTTTTGTCCATTTCCTTACCGGATCCTGCCTAAGCAGCGGAACGGGCATTGGGTGATAGTGGCATCTAGCCCAGCAATTGCCAACCTCACGGGGGGCCGCTGTGACCATGGGCGAGCGGAAGGGAATACACCGGCCGAAACCGAAGCTACTTGCGCCCATCGCGGCGAGCATTCTCCATTTGGCGGTGACGGCCGTGACGCAATCGATGTGGCTGGACATGTTGATTATCTTTGGCCTGCAAGTCGTGTACGTGTCCCTCATGACCCTGCGCTGGCTCTTTGTCATGAAGGGCAACCGCTACCCCGCCGCGGCGCTGAGCGTGGCGGAAGTCATCATCTGGGTGTACGCCCTCGGCTTAGTCGTGTCGCAGCTGGGCGACTGGCCGCGGCTGCTCGCCTACGCCTTGGGCTATGCCACCGGCCAGCTGACGGGATCACGGCTCGAGGAGCTGCTGGCCTACGGGTACACCGCGGTGCAGGTGGTGGCCAAGTCGCCCACGGAGTTGCCCCGCATTTTGCGGGAGCAAGGATTTGGCGTCACCACGTGGCCGGCCAGCGGCCGGGACGGCCACCGGGAAGTAATTTTGGTCGTCGCCCGCCGGCGCTGGACCGGCGAGCTGTTCCGCCTCATCGAAACCCACGAGCCCGGCGCCTTTACGGTGTTGATGGAGCCTCGCTCTTTCCGGGGTGGTTTTCTCGCCCGGCGCGTCCAGCCGGTGCCCGGGGCCGCGCCACCCATCGCTCCCGGCCCGACGGCGTAAAGCGACGGCGTAGACCGGCGCTGTCGCGCGCCAAGCGGGCTGGGTGACGGCCCCTAGCCGGGGCAACAAGAAAGGTGGCCGGCGTCGGCGCCGGCCACCTTTGCCGCCTTCTTGCCGTCTTGCAGCGACTCGTTCCCGCCTTTTGGCCACTCGTTACCGCCTGTCAGCGGCTCTGCAGCGCCTCCAGCCGGGAGAGCGCCTCCGGCAAGCCCTCGATCTCACCAGCTCCCACAGGCACCGTGATGGTGGACCCGGCGAAGTCGTCACCGATAGGCTCGAAGCGTCCGCCTAGGTGCTGGTGGAGGAACGCTTCCTGCACCGCGTAGAACGAGATGCGGTTTTCCGGGCGGACAAAGCCGTGCCCCTCATCGGGATACAGCACGTACGTCACCGGGATCCCGTGGGCTTGCATGGCGGCCACGATCTGCTCCGACTCCTGCTGCTTGACACGGGGATCGTTGGCTCCCTGGCCGATGAGCAACGGCCGCTGGATCCGGTCCACGTAGGTGAGCGGCGAGCGGGAGAGCAGGAACTCTCGTCCCTCCGGCGTCCGGTGGTCGCCGACCCGGGTAGCGAACAGCTCCACCTGCGGCTCCCAATAGGGCGGGATCGACTCGAGCAACGTCACCAAGTTGGACGGGCCGACGATGTCGACGCCGCAGGCAAACAGGTCCGGCGTAAAGGTCAGGCCGACCAGCGTCGCGTAGCCGCCATAGCTGCCGCCGCTGATGCAGATGCGGTCGGGATCAGCGATGCCATTGTCGACGGCCCAGCGCACCGCGTCCACCAGATCGTCGTGCATCTTGGCGCCCCACTCCCGGTTGCCGGCGTTTAAGAAGGTCTTGCCGAAACCGGTAGAGCCCCGGAAGTTGACGCTCAAGACCGCGTAGCCGCGGTTGGCCAGCCACTGATGGACGGCGTTGTAGCCCCAGTAGTCCCGGGCCCAAGGGCCGCCGTGTACCTCAAGCACCATGGGCAAAGGCGCTTCCGGGCGAATGCCGGTTTCCGGCTCGTGCCAAGGCGGCAAGGTCAAGTAGCTGACCAGGTTGAGGCCGTCCCGGGACGGAATGATGATCGGGTGCATCTTCGCCAGCGGCAGCCCCTCGAGGGCCGGGCGGTTGGTGAAAAGGAACGTGGCTGTCCGTGAGTCGCGATCATAGCGGTAATAGCGCACGGGTCCGTTGTCCAGCGTGTAGGCCACGACCCACGTGCGGTCGTCGAGGGTGCGGCTGACGACGTGCAACTCTCCGTCGGCCACCTGCGCCAGGTACTCCAGGTCCGCCGCGATGCGCTCGTCCAGCACCTGCCACGTCGTCCGGTCGTAGGTGGAGGCAGCCGCCTGGACGGTTAGCTCCGTAGGATGGACAAGGACGTCGTCCACATCGGCTCTCGGGTCCTCATAGAGCACCTGGACCGCCCCGGTTTCCAGGTCATGGACGGTCAAGGCGGCCGTATCCCGCTCGCGGCTGTCGACCATGTACAGCTTGGTGCCGCTCGCGTCCAGCCCCGCGGGAGACGTCGTCAGACTGTCGTCCATGGAGATGACGGCAAACGGGTACCACTGGCCGTCGGCACGTCCCAGCACCAGGAGGCCGCCGTCAGGAGTCATGGTCATGGCAAAGCGGACGTTGTAGTCGAGGTCCAGGATGATGTGGAGGAAGCCCTCGTTTTCGTACAGGAGCTCGCGCTCCCCCGTCCGCAGGTTGACCCGGTAAAGGTCGTGCAACTGTGGGATGCGGTCGTTGAGCCCGACGACGATCTCTTCCGGGTACTTGGGGCTGGCGTGCCAGATGTAGGCCGCGACGCCTTCGGGCGGCGTCAACAGGCGGGTTTCGCCGGTGGCCACGTTGACGCTGTAAACTTTCCAGTTCTCGTCGCCGCCGGTGTCTTGCATGTAAATCAAATAGTCTTGCAGGTACGTCCACGTGTAGCCCATGATGCCGCGGCCCCGGTCATGCGTCACGGGCTGTGCCGCGTCGGGGTCATCACTGGGCGCGACCCAGACGTTCATCACGCCGTCGGCAGGAGCGAGAAAGCTGATGTAGGCGCCGTCAGGGCTGAGCTGTACCGAGGTCCGATCCGGATTGCCAAACAGCACTTGCCGGGGGATTAGGGGCACCGGGTCATCACCGGCTGCGAGACTTTGCGGCACGGCGAAGAGAAAGACAAGGAGCGCTATCATCGTAAGGCCAGGGGCCCATCCGGACCGCGACATGTACCGACGGCGCAGGGGGGTCGGCACGGACAACACATCCTTTCTGGAGGTGGTCTTCTGAAGGGACAGCCAGCGGCCGCAGCGGCGGCGCCAGCCACCGGCTGCCCGCAGGGTTACTTCCGAACCCGGCGCGCCGGATCCTCCTCAAGGGACATTTGGGTCAACGACAACGAAGCCCAAAGGAGCCGGAGGGCAAGCCCACGTAACTTACTGGGCGGGGGGGCGCCTCGGGTGCAACGCACACAGGGCGGCCCGCAAGGGCGCAAGCAGGGCACAGGCCGCCGCCAGGCTGACCCCGCCCTGGAAGGCGTTGAAGACGATGCCGGCTAGCGCTGCTTGCCAGCTGGCCGTGAGCAGGGCGCCGGCCAGGAAGTACCCGAGCATCATCCAGAGCCCGGCGACCAGATAACCCAGTACGACTTGGGCGGTGATGCCCCGGTCCACGAACGCCCGATGGGCGAGGCGGCCGGCGATCCATCCCTCGATGCCCTTGATGAGCAGGGTGAAAGGCGCCCACATCGCAAAGCCGGTCAGGACGTCGGCAAGGGCGGAACCGATGCCGCCGGCGACCAGCCCCACCTTGGGGCCAAACAGGGCCGCGAGGAGGAAAATGACCGCGTCGCCCACGTTGGCGTAGCCTTGGCCGGCCGGCATCGGGACCTGCACAAAAATGGTGGCTAACGCCACCAAGGCGGCCCCTAGGGCCGGGTACGCGGTCCGTCGGGCGGCGGGTGCTTGCGGCAATAAATTGTGAGCGGACATGGGGGTGCCACCTCCTTTGGGTGTTGGCAACCATGGCGGGTACATTTCGCGTCGTGGGACATTTGTCCCTTTTTGTGGGGAAGTCCGTACCTCCCGATGCCGGAGGGGGCTCTGTTAGACTCCGTCTAAGGAGTGAACGGTGATGAAAACCCCCTTCACCGTGCGCATTGCCATCGTGCTTTTCGCACTGTTGATTATGGTCGCCGGCTTCCTGGAGGCCGATCTGGTCCTTCACGCGCCGGAGGCGTCGTCCAACGGGCCCGAGGCGGGCAAGGAAGTGTCGGTGACCGTGCTCCTGCGCAATTTCCGCTATGTCCCGGAGGAAATCCGGATCCCGGCGGGTACCCGCGTCGTGTTTCTCAACGAGGACGAGGTGGCCCATAACGTGGTGCACGTCGCGGGGCAGCGGGTAGGGGCAGCACCCA
>LZRQ01000128.1 GCA_002159155.1 Firmicutes bacterium ZCTH02-B6 | reverse complement strand
GGCCACCCAGGCCATCTGGGCCATCGTGGCGGGAATCTACCAGTCCAGCGTGGCCCGGGAGGTGGCGTACGGAATTCAAGCGACCGACGCGGTCGTGGTGCTGGCTGAAGACCAGGAGCAAGTGGACAAGGTCCTGGAAGTCCGTGACCAGCTGCCTGCGGTCCGCAAGATCATCTACCAGGATCCTAAAGGCATGCGCCGTTACCGGCGTGACCCGTGGTTCATGAGCTTTGACGAGCTACTGGACCTGGGCAAAGAGCGGGAACAGCAGCACCCGGGTGAGATCGACCAGCTGGTGGCTGCGGGCGATCCCGACGCGGTGTGCCTGATGTGCTTCTCCAGCGGCACGACGGACCTGCCGAAGCCGGTCATGCTCACGCACCGCAACGTCCTGGCCATGGGACGCCACTTCGCTTCCATCGAGGGGTTCCGCCCCGGCGACGACTACTTGTCCTTCCTCCCGCTGGCATGGATGGGCGAGCAGATGATGGCGGTCGCCACCGGCATGGTCGCCGGTTTCACGGTCAACTGCCCCGAGGAAGTCGAGACCATCGATCACGACTTGCGGGAGATCGGACCGCACCTCATCTTCAGCCCCCCGCGGGTGTGGGAGGCGCAGATGCGCCAGATCCGGGTTAAGATGGAAGACTCCACATGGCTCAAGCGCCAAGTGTTTGACTGGGGGCTCGACGTTGGCCTCAAAGTCGCTGACTTGCGTTTTGCCGGCCAGCCGGTGCCCTTGGGGCTGCGCATCCTGCACCGTTTCTTCCATTTTGCCCTGTACCGCCTGGTCCAGGACCGCCTCGGCTTCTTACGGCTGCGCAAGGCGTACACCGCCGGCGCTGCCCTGGGGCCGGACGTCTTCCGCTTTTTCCACGCCCTAGGCATCAATCTCAAGCAAGGTTACGGGCAGACGGAGACAGCCGGCATCTTTTGCTTCCACCGTGACGGGGACATCAAATTCGAAACGGTCGGCACGCCGTTTCCGGGTGTCGAAGTGCGCGTCAGCGACAAAGGAGAGATTCTTGTCCGCGGCGACATCGTCTGCCGGGGCTACTACCGCCGGGACGAGGCGACGGAAAAAGCCATCGACCAGGGCTGGTTACACACGGGCGACGCGGGCTACCTGGACGCCGACGGCCACCTGGTGATCATCGACCGGCTGAGCGACGTCATGCGCACGCAGGAAGGCCACGTTTTCAGCCCCCAGTTCATCGAAAACAAGCTCAAGTTCAGCCACTACATCAAAGAGGCGGTCGTTTTCGGGGACGGTCTGCCCTACGTGGCGGCCCTCATCAACATCGACGCCCAAACGGTCGGCAAATGGGCCGAGGACCGCAAGCTGACCTACACGACGTACCTGGACTTGTCCCAAAAGCGCGAGGTGGCCGAACTCATCTGGAGCGAAGTGGCGCAGGTCAACGCTCGCCTCAAGCCGGAGCACCGGATCCGCCGGTTCGCGCTGCTCTACAAACTGCTCGATGCCGACGATGAGGAATTGACCCGCACCGGCAAGGTGCGCCGAGCGCTGATCGCCCAGCGCTACCGGCCGCTGTTTGAGGCCTTGTACGACGGGAGCAAGGAGGTCCCCGTGCGCACCACGTTTCACTACCAAGACGGTCGCGTGGCCGAAGTAGAGGTGCGGGTGGCCATCCATTCCCTCGCCGAGGAGGCCGGCTATGGACTTCCTGTTGCAACTGCTGGTTAATGGGCTCGTCATAGGCTCCGTGTACGCCCTGGCGGCGCTGGGTTTCGTGCTCATCTACAAGGCCAGCCGCGTCCTCAACTTCGCCCACGGCGATTTTCTGGCTCTGGGAACCTTTGTCGCCTTCGCCCTGGCTACAAGTCTGCGCCTGCCGGTCATCCCGTCCATCATCCTGACCCTCGTCTGCTTTTTCGTCCTGGGGCTCGTCGTGGAGCGGGTAGTCTTGCGGCCGCTCATCGGCAAGGAAGTCATCGCCGTCATCATGGTCAGCGTCGGCCTCTCCAGCGTCATCAAGGGCATCATGTACCTCGTCTGGGGCCCGGGCTACTTCCTCTTCCCTGAGTTCTTGCCCGACGTCCCCATCATCATCGGCGACGTGTACCTCTCGCCCATGCACCTATTGGGCCTGGCCATTTCGGCGGCGTTGCTGGGCCTGTTCAGCCTCTTCTTCAAGCGAAGCACCTTGGGCGTAGCCATGCGGGCGGTAGCCGACGACCAGCAGGCCGCCTTGTCCCTGGGAGTCAGCGTCCGCAAAATTTTCGCCGTCTCCTGGGGCATCGCCTTGGTGAGCGCCGTGGCCGCCGGCGTCGTGGTGGGCAGCATCACAAGCCTGAGCACAGAAGGACTGTCCGCCATCGGCATCCTGGTTTTCCCGGCCGTCATCGTGGGCGGGCTGGACAGCGTGCCGGGTGCCGTCGTCGGCGGGCTGCTCATCGGAGTACTGGAGAACTTGACGGCGGGATTCATCGATCCGTTGCTGGGCGTGAGCCTCAGGTCCGTGGTGCCCTTCATCGTGCTGGTGCTGATCCTGATGATGAAACCGTATGGCCTCTTTGGCACCGTCGAGATCGAACGGGTGTGATCCGGCAAAGGAATTCCTCCCAGCGCGCGGGTGTCACCGTATACGCCAGCCGCCCTGCAGTCGGGGTAGGCGGACTGGAGGTCGCGCAGCGTGCAGTTTTCCGCATGCGGAAACTACAAAACCCGGTACGTGGACGAGGCCACTATCTTCCCTAACGACACGGGACGCGTCTTTGTGGCGGTTCTTTTGGTGTTCCTGGCTACGTTGCCCTTTTGGCTCAGCCCGTACTTCGTCTTCGTGTGCACCTTGATCGGAATTTTCGTTGTCGGCGCGGTGGGACTTAACATCTTGACCGGCTCGACGGGCCAAATCTCTTTGGGGCATAGCGCGTTTATGGGTTTGGGCGCCTACGCGACGGGGCTCTTGGCCCAGGCCGGATTCCCCTTTTGGCTCGCGATTCCGCTGGCTGGCGCCGTAACGGCGGCTGCGGGCGTGTTGTTCGGCATCCCGTCGCTGCGCGTGAAAGGGTTGTACCTCGCCCTGGCGACGCTGGCAGCCCAGGTCATCCTGCAATTTGGGTTCAACTTATTTGACAGCCGTGGCGGCGGCACAGCGTACCTGTCCGTCCCACAGGCGACCCTGGCGGGGCTAGTGCTTGACCGAGAGCGGCTCTTCTATTACGTCGTGCTGTTCACCGCCGCGGTGGCGGTCTTCGCGGCCCTCAATCTCTTTCGCACGCGGGTCGGACGCGCCTTCACGGCCATCCGGGACAACGACCGGGCCGCGGCAGCTATGGGCATCAACGTCTTTGCCTACAAGCTCCTTTCCTTTTCCATCAGCTCTTTCTACGCCGGTGTCGCCGGAGCTTTATGGGCGTACGCGTCCGGTGTAGTCAGCGCCGAGCGTTTCACGCTGCTTTTGTCCGTCGAGTACTTGGCCATGATCATCGTGGGAGGCCTCGGGAGCGTCCTCGGCTCCATCCTGGGCGCCACGGTCATCACGGTCTTGCCGGAAATCTTGCGGGTAGCCGCCGACTCCCTGAGTCAGGTGCTGCCGCAGGCGACCCATCTCTTTTTGGCCATGCGTTTCACCGTGTTCGGGATCATCATCGTCGCCTTCCTCATATTTGAGCCGCAAGGCCTGGCGGACCGGTGGCGCGTGATCAAGACGTACTTCAACACATGGCCCTTCCGGTACTAACCGCGGCCAGCGGCGGCAGGCCTCTTGCCGGGCCCGGCAGCCGGCGGCTAGCGGACATTAAGGAAAGGGGTTGTGCAGATGCGCAAGGCTTCGCTACTGGTTCTGGTTTTCGCGGTGTTGCTGGCCGCGCCCGTCTTGGCCCAGGATGTGCCCACGATTAAGCTCGGGGCCATTATTACCTACACCGGGCCCACCAGCGATGTCGGCGCCCACTACGGCGACGGCATCCGCGACTACTTCCGGTGGCTACAGGATGAGCATGGCGGTATCGTCGACACCAACTTTGGCCGGGTGCGCGTCGAACTGGTCTGGACCGATGACCAATACAACCCGCAGACGGCCTTGACGGCGTTGCGCCGGTTCGTCAGCGAGGACAACATTATCGGCGTCATCACCTGGGGCACCGGTGCGAACCTGGCGCTGATGGACGAGCTTAACCGGGTCCAGGTGCCAGCCTTGTCCGCCTCTTTCCATCGCGGCCTCTTGGATCCTCCGGGCCAGTACAACTTCTTCATCAGCACCAACTATGACAACCACATGCGGGTGCTCATCGACTACGCGCTGAGCCACCACACAGGCTCCCAGCCTCCCCGCATCGCCTTCAGCGTTCACCCGTCGCCGTTTGGCCGGTCACCGCTGGACGCGGGCCGCGCCTACGCCGAACAGCTGGGACTGAGCGTCGTCGCATCCCAGGAGCTTGCGGCAGACGTGCTGGACGCGACAGGGCAAGTGCTGGAGCTACGGCGAGCCGGGGCCGAGTACGTCTTCTTCCAGAATGTGGCCCAGCCCGTGTCCGTGTTCCTGCGGGACGCCCGGCGGCAAGGGCTGCGGGCACAGTTCCTCGGGATCCACTACGCCGGCGGCGAAGAGCTGCTGCACCTGGCTGGGCGCAACGCGGACGGATTTATCACCACCTCGGCCATCGTCACATGGGACACCGACGTCCCGGGGATGGAGTTCGTCAAGTCACTCAACGCCCGTTATCACCCCAACGTGGCCGTGCGGCCGCCCCACTACACCCAGGGCGTCGTCACGGCCATGGTGCTCATGGAAGCTGTGAGGCGGGCCGTGGCGCCGACGGGTGCGGCGGTCAAGGAGGCCTTGGAGACCATTGAAAACTTCGACGTCGGGGGGCTTGCGCCGCCCATCACCTTTGGGCCGGACCGCCACTGGGGTGCGGACAGCCTGTACCTCTATCGCCTGGACGCCGCCGATAACCGGCTGGTATTCCTGGGCGAGTTCTCGCCCAATTACGAGTAGGGAGCCGCGATGACGCAGCCAACCACCGCGGGGACCCCGCTCCCTGTAGCGGGGTCCCCACCCGTTACCGCCGGCGCGGCCCAAACGCTGCTAACGGTCAACAACATCGAGGTCGTCTACCAAGACGTCATCCTGGTGCTCAAAGGCGTCTCCCTCACAGTGCCGAAGGGCCAGATCGTCGCGCTGCTGGGCACCAACGGCGCCGGCAAGTCGACGACCCTCAAGGCGATCTCGGGCCTTCTCAGCGCAGAGGAAGGTCACGTGCGCCAGGGCAGCATCATCTACCGGGGCCGGGACATCGCCAATGCGGACCCGGCATCCGTTGTCCAGGCGGGCATCGTGCAAGTACTGGAAGGGCGCCGCATCTTCAAACATCTGACGGTCGAGGAAAACCTGCGGGTCGGCACCATCACCCGTCGCGACGGTGCAGTTCGGGAAGACATGGAAATGGTGTATCACTATTTCCCCCGGCTGTACGAGCGGCGCCGTCAGCTGGCCGGGTACTGCTCCGGGGGCGAACAGCAGATGCTTGCCATCGGCCGCGCCCTCATGGTGCGGCCCCAGCTCTTGCTGCTCGATGAGCCGTCCTTGGGGCTTGCGCCCATGCTGGTACAGGAGATATTTGCCATCGTGCAGCGTATCAACGTCGAGCAAGGGACGACCATCTTGCTGGTGGAGCAAAACGCCCGGGTGGCGCTGAGCGTAGCGCACTCCGGCTACATCATGGAGAACGGCCGCATCGTTCAGGAGGGACCTGTCGAGCAGCTCAAGAATAATCCGGATGTGAAGGAGTTTTACCTCGGGCTGACCGAGTCTGGTACCCGCAAGAGCTATCGGGATGTCAAGGCCTACCGCCGGCGCAAGCGCTACATGTAGCCGCCGGAACGGCCCGGGGCGTATGCTGGATGGGGGGATAAGGCGTGAGCCGTACTCAGGACCGCCTGTCACACACGACACCGAGCGGCCTTGCGGAGCGCAAGCCGCGGTTTCTCACCACGTCCGGCGTCGCCGTCAAAGGCCTGTACCGGCCCGAGGACGTGGCCGGGATGGACTACGAACGGGATCTGGGGGACCCGGGGTGCTACCCCTTTACCCGCGGGATCCATGCGACCATGTACCGCGGCCGCCTTTGGACGATGCGGCAGTTTGCAGGCTTCGGCACCGCCGAGGAAACCAACGAGCGTTTCCGATACCTCCTGAGGGAGGGCCAAACGGGCCTCTCGGTCGCCTTTGACCTGCCAACACTCATGGGCTACGATTCCGACCACCCCCGGGCCGAGGGTGAAGTAGGCGTCGAAGGGGTTGCGGTGTCGAGCCTGGCTGACATGGAGACCCTCTTTGACGGCATCCCCCTGGACCAAGTGACCACGTCGATGACCATCAACGCGCCGGCCATCGTCATTTTCGCCATGTACCTAGCGGTCGCGGAAAAGCAGGGCGTTCCCTTCGACAAGTTGTCGGGGACGATCCAAAACGACATTCTGAAAGAGTACATCGCCCAGAACGAGTGGATCTTCCCACCCAAGCCCAGTATGCGGCTGATCACCGATATCTTCGCCTACTGTGCGGAACACGTGCCCCGCTGGAATACCATCAGCATCAGCGGCTACCACATCCGTGAGGCTGGAGCGACGGCCCTCCAGGAACTGGCCTTTACCCTGGCCAACGGCCGCGAGTACGTGCGGGCCGGGATCGCCGCCGGCCTCGACGTCGACGCGTTCGCGCCCCGGCTGTCATTCTTCTTTAACAGCCACAATGACCTCTTTGAAGAGGTGGCCAAGTTCCGGGCAGCCCGGAGGGTTTGGGCCAAGTTGATGCGCGACGAATTCGGGGCGAAAAATCCGCGGTCGTGGATGCTGCGGTTCCACACGCAGACCGCAGGCTGCTCCCTCACCGCACAGCAGCCCTACAACAACATCATCCGGACGACGATCCAGGCGTTGGCGGCGGTGTTGGGCGGCACGCAGTCGCTGCACACCAACTCGCTGGATGAGGCCTTGTCCCTCCCGACCGAGGAAGCGGTGCGCATCGCCCTGCGCACACAGCAGATCATCGCCGAGGAAAGCGGCGTCGCCAATGTCATCGACCCTTTGGGCGGCTCCTACTACGTGGAATCGATGACCAACCAAATGGAGGAGGGCGTGTGGGACTACTTCCGCCGCATCGACGAGCTTGGCGGCGTCATCCCCGCCATCGAGCAAGGCTACTTCCAGCGGGAGATCGCCGAGGCGGCCTACGACTACCAGCGCCGTATCGAGTCGGGCGAGCAGATCATCGTCGGTGTCAACGCCTACACAATCGACGAGGAAACGCCGATCCCGATTTTGAAAATCGGCCCTGAGATCGAAGCCAAACAGCGGGAGCGGCTCGCCCGGGTTCGCCGCGACCGCAACGCCGCCCGGGTCCGGGAAACCTTGAACGAGGTGAGGAGGGCCGCCCAGGACGGTGCCAACCTGGTTCCGCCCATCCTCGAGGCGGTCAAGGCCTACGCCACCTTGGGCGAAATCATCGACGAGCTGCGTTCCGTGTTCGGCGAGTACGAAGAGGTCCTTATCCTGTAAGGGAGGTAGCGTCGTTGCCGACGGCAACGGTTTCCCAGCGCAAGATTCGTGTGCTGGTGGCCAAGCCCGGCCTAGACGGACACGACCGGGGCGCCAAGGTCATCGCCCGGGCGCTGCGGGATGCGGGTATGGAAGTGATCTACACCGGCCTGCGGCAAACCCCGGAGCAGATCGTCAATGCCGCCATCGAAGAAGACGTGGACGTCTTGGGAATCAGCATTTTGTCGGGCGCCCACAACACGCTCGTGCCCAAGATCCTCGATGGCCTCCGGGCGCAAGGGGCCGACGACATCACGGTGGTGGTAGGTGGCATTATCCCGACCGACGACGCCGTGCGTTTGAAGGAACTGGGCGTCGCCGGGGTCTTTGGGCCCGGCAGCTCCTTGAAAGAAATCGTCGATTTCATCCGTACCCACGCCCGGAGGCGCTGACGATCTCCCCCCGCTCGTGTTGTGTGCCTACGGCGATCCGCCATCTGGCGCCGCTGGTTTCGGTCGCGAACCGCCTCGGTCAGCCTGGGGACCGCAGGCGGCGAACGCCGCCGGCTCGTCACGGCCCTGCCTACAAGGTCTTGAGGGCCAACTCGACCCAAAGGCGGATCTCTTCGGTCAAGGGCAGTTGGGCCAGTTCCTCGGGCCCATACCACCCCACCTGGGTCGCCTCGTGGTTGGGCCTGATCTCCACGGAGCCGACAGGTCGCGCGAAATAGACTAGATCGATGTGCTCATGCCCTGGGGCGATGCGCTCCAACTGTACCCCCCGGGGCCGCACCAACTGCCGGGGATACTCCACGGGCAAGGCGCGCTCGCCGACCAGCTCCACCCGAATCCCGGTTTCCTCATACACTTCGCGCACCGCAGCCTCATCGGGCAACTCGTTGGGCTCAATATGGCCGCCGGGCGGCAGCCACATCCCCAACCGCCGGTGGTACAAAAGGAGCACCCGGCCTTCGTGGACGACAAATGTGGCGACGGTAAAATCCCGTGTAACCTCCATAGTCCCCTATGGTTCGGCCCGTGTTCCGGCCGTTCCTCTTCCCCCCTCTCGTCCGCCCGCCGGGGGCGCTCCCTGATGGCGGCGCCTTCCCGGCGAGATCCCCCGGCCTAGGCGTCCTAGGCCGGGGGATCTCGGGCGACCGCGGCTTGATCGGCCCTGGCAGGCGTGTTATGCTGAAAGCGCAACAGCATAGGCTGTGGCAACCTTCGGGGCAGGGTGAGCCCTCTCGGGGCAATTCCCGACCGGTGGCGATGCTGGCGGCAAGCCCGCCAGACGAGCCCACGAGCCGCCGCTGCGGCAGGATCCGGTGCGAATCCGGAGCCGACGGTACAGTCCGGATGGGAGAAGGTTGCAGCATCCGTTGTTATCCGCCGGGGCGGGGTCGGTCGCGCCTTGCCTCCCGGCGGATGTCAGCGCGCTGCACTGGATCGCCCCGGGGTTTGCCTGCCGCAACCACCGGGGCCGTTTCGTTGCTTTCTGCGGCTCCTTGGGCGTGAGTGACGTTGCAGCGCTGGTCCCATCCCCCGCTTCCCTCCCCCGGCAGCCCCGCAGGCGACGATGCCGCGTGCATGGATCTCGCGTTAGCTTTGGCCGCGCTGGGCGAAGGCACCACGGATCCAAACCCCATGGTGGGCGCGGTCGTGGTGCGGGACGGGCGTATCGTCGGCATGGGCTTTCACGAACGTCCGGGTGCCCCGCACGCCGAGGTGCGGGCTTTGGAGGCGGCCGGCCCTCTCGCCCAAGGCGCAACCCTCTACGTCAACCTGGAACCGTGCGCTCACTACGGCCGCACTCCTCCCTGCACCCGCGCCATCATTGCCGCAGGCATCCAGCGGGTGGTGGCCGCGATCGAGGACCCCGACCGGCGCGTCGCAGGCAGGGGCTTCGCGCAACTGCGGGAAGCGGGGATCGAGGTCATTGTCGGTATCCGATCAGATGAGGCCCGGCGCCTCAACGAGCTGTTTCTCAAGCATGCCGCCACTGGGAGGCCCTTCGTACTGCTTAAGGCGGCCACAAGTCTCGACGGGCGCATCGCAACCGTCACCGGCGCCTCCCGCTGGATCACCGGTCAAGAAGCCCGCACCCTGGTGCACCGGTTACGGGCCCGGTATCCGGCCATCATGGTCGGCAGCGGGACCGCCCTGGCCGACGACCCGGAGTTGACGGCCCGGACGGATCCCCCTGCCCCCCGCCAGCCCCTGCGGGTGGTGGTCGACTCGCAGGCCCGGTTGCCGGTGACCGCCCGCATGCTCAAGGCGCCCGGGATGACGCTGGTGGCGACAACCGAGGCGGCCCCGGCGGCCCGCCGGCAAGCCTTAACCGCGGCCGGCGCTGAGGTGCTTGTCCTGCCGCAACGGGCCGGCCGGGTAGACTTGGCCGCCCTCATGGACGAACTGGGCGGCCGCGGCATCACCGGTGTGCTCCTCGAAGGCGGCGCTGGCCTCAACGGCGCCATGCTGGAGCGGGCTTGTCGACAAGGTGATGTTCTTCATCGCGCCCATGCTCATCGGCGGTAAAGAAGCGCCGGCCGCCATCGGCGGGACGGGCGCCGCGGCGCTGAGCGACGCCTGGCGGCTGGTGGACGTATCCTGGGAGACCTGCGGCGCCGACTTGGTCGTTTCGGGCTACATCGCCCCACGGGAGGCGCCCGCCGGGGCGGGGGACGCTCGGCAAAGGAGGCTGGGCCAGTGTTCACGGGTCTTGTAGAGACGATGGGCAAGGTGGCGGCCCTACAAGCCCTGCCTGACGGTGCGGGCGTGCGCCTGGTGGTCCGCTCCCCCCTGGTGGCGGAAGGGGCGGCGGTTGGCGACAGCGTGGC
>LZRQ01000127.1 GCA_002159155.1 Firmicutes bacterium ZCTH02-B6 | reverse complement strand
CTGTTGGGGCGTCCCGTGCACGACTGGGACGTGGCCA
Source organism: Firmicutes bacterium ZCTH02-B6 (assembly GCA_002159155.1). Lineage (GTDB taxonomy): Bacteria > Bacillota > Limnochordia > Limnochordales > ZCTH02-B6 > ZCTH02-B6. The sequence goes on along the minus strand of LZRQ01000127.1, from coordinate 10,487 downwards.
CGGACGCAACGCCGGATACCGTGCAGCGGCTTTTTCCCCGCACCGTCCCCACGGGCGTCGAGTTTGGCACCGTGACCGTCATCGTCGACACCGGCCCAGTGCAAGTGACCACCTTCCGCCAAGAAGGGGGCTACCGGGACGCACGCCACCCCGGCTGGGTGACATTTGGCCGGCGCGTCGAGGACGACCTGTTGCGCCGTGACCTCACGATCAATGCTTTGGCCTATGACCCGGCAACGGGCCGGCTGGTGGACCCGACCGGAGGCCAACGGGACCTGGCTGACGGGATCATTCGCACGGTCGGCGATCCGGTCGCTCGGTTCCAAGAGGACGCCCTGCGACTGTTGCGGGCGGTGCGCCTCGCCAGCCAGCTCGGTTTTCATCTAGACGGGAGGACCGCGGCTGCCATCCGTCTCTGCGCGCCGCGGCTCCAGCACGTCAGCCGGGAACGGGTCGGGGAGGAGTGGCGCCGCCTGCTTGGGTCCACCGGCGCGGGCGGAGGCCTGGCTCTACTGTACCAGACGCGTCTTTTGCCATGGGTTCTGCCGGGTGCGCCCAAAGTGGATCGGCTGTCTGTCCACCGCACGGGGTCCGCTTTGCAACGGCTGGCCGCGAGTGATCCCGTGACAAAAATGGCGGCGGTGCTGTATGGACTCTCACGCCCCGACACAGACGCGGCACTGCTCAAGTCACTTGTGTACCCGCGCCAGATGAGCCGTCAAGCCGTCCACCTGGTCGAGTGCCTGCGGGAGTATCGGGCGGACCGCGTCGCGTCCGATAGCGGGCTGCGGCGTTTCTTGGCCCGAGTTGGCCGAGCGTTGATCCCGGCGTTTATAGACCTGTGGCACGCGTGGCAACCATCCGAACCGGAGCGCCTAGGAGCCGATATGATCAGCCACGTCCAGAGTGTTATCTCCTCAGGGGCAGCGCTCAGCCCCGGGGAGCTGGCGATCGATGGGACCGACGTCCAGCAAGCGGCAGGTATTCGCCCTGGCCCGCAGGTAGGCAGCCTCTTGATGCGGCTTTGGGAGCACGTCCTGGAACATCCGGCCGACAACTCGCGGGAGCGACTCCTGGCGCTGGTCCGGATATGGACCGCAGGGGAACGGCGACCGTGAGAGCCGTTCAGGCCAGCTCAAGGAAACCCGTCGACGCGACGCTCCGCACGGAGCTTACTAGTAGGAGAGCTTGTCGATTTGAGCCTTAAGGCGCTTGTTGACCACGTGGGTGTAGCGCTGGGTGGTCGCAATGGACGCGTGCCCGAGGAGCTCCTGAATCGAGCGCAGGTCGGCGTCTCGCTCCAAGAGCAGCGTGGCCACCGTGTGGCGTAGCTTGTGGGCGCTCAAACCTTCCCGCTGGATGTCGGCGCTTGCCGCGATCCGCTTTACGAGGTAGTGCACGCCATGGCGGCTCAAGGCGTAGCCCCAACGGTTGCGAAAGAGGCGCCGGGGATGGGGACAGCGCGGGTTGACCTTGCGCTCGGGCAGGTAGGCCTGGACCGCTTCGGCGAGCTCGGGTTTCATGGGCACTACCCGCTCTTTCGCGCCCTTGCCAAAGAGCCAAACGGTGCCCGTCTCAAAGTCCACGTCCTCCACGTTCAGGCCCACAAGCTCCCCAAGGCGGCAGCCGGTGTAGAGGAACATGGAGAAGATAGCGTAGTCCCGGGCGGGCTCAGGCGCGTACCGCCGCACGGCGTCCAGAAACCGACGGGCTTCGCTGGCCGACAGGAAGTAGGGCTGTGTCTTGGGGACCTTTGGTGGCCGCAGCTTAAGCGTGGGGTCCTCGTCAATAAGATCATTGTCCAGCAGGTAGCGGTAGAATCCCCTGAGAGCGCTGATCTTGCGAGCCCTGGTGATGTGCGCGTTGTCCCGGTCTTCCTGCAGATAGCGGTTGAACTCCCGTAAGAGGAGAATATCCACCGCCTCGGGCTCGATGCGCCGCTCCTGCAAGAACGCGAAAAACACCCGCAAGTCGTGTAGGTAAGCCTCCGCAGTCTGCCGCGAAAACCCCTTCTCGGTAATAAGGAAGTTGTAGTAGTCCTGCACCCACGGATGGGGAAACCGGCCGTCGTCGTGCATGCGAACACTCCTTCGCTACCGGCTTGTTCGGCGGGGAGGGAGGGCGGTCCTGCCGGCGCCATTCCGCTGCAGATAGCGTGGGACGCCTCGGCGTTCTCAACGAGCGGGATGCGCGCGGGTACGAGATCAAGCAACTGGCGCGGGCTGCGGACCTTGCCCACTGGGCGGAAATCGGGTACGGCTCCATCTACCATGCGCTGCAACGCTTGGAAGACGAGGGCCTGATAGAGGAAGTGGGCATCGAGCAGGAGGGTGGCTACCCGCAACGGACGGTGTACCGCATTACCGAAGCGGGGCGCGACGCGTTCCGGGAACTTCTGCGGGACGCTTGCCGCACGGTGGTGGAGCCGAAGTACCCAATCGACCTGGCCGTCGTATTCCTCGGCAAGTTGGCACCTGAGGAAATGGTCGCACTGCTGCGGGAACGGCTGCAACAGCTGGAACAGGCGCAGGAGGCCATCTGGCGCAAGCGGGACGCGCTCAAGGGCGCAGGCAGCCGGCTTGCCAGCCTGCGTGCCGTGCTTGACCACGACCTCATGCTGCGCGACGCCGAGATCCGGTGGATGCGCCGCCTGGTGGACGAGGTGGCCGACTGGCCGGCGGAAGTTGGCCCCGGTATCGGCCACAGTCCGTGAACGATTTGGCACCGTTTACGCGAGGAGATGCTCGCTCATGGACGACACACTGTCCCTGAGACGAGGGGGCTGCGGAGCGGTCGGGGCGTGGTTGCAAGCGCACGGCGACCGACGGGAGCCAGCCGTGGAGTTGGTCGCTGTGCGTAAGTCCTTTGGCAGAACCGTCGCGCTCGATGGCTTGACCTTGAGCGTCAACCCAGGGGAGATCCTCGGGCTGCTCGGTCCTAATGGGTCAGGGAAGACAACCACGATGAAGTTGTTGACAGGATGGCTCCGCCCCGATGCCTGCTACGTACGCGTGTTTGGCATGGATCCGGCCGCGACGCCCCGACGGGTGCGGGCCCTCTGCGGATACGGGATGCAGGAGACAATCCACGACAAGGCCTTAACCGCCCAGCAAACCCTGACGATGCAAGCCGAGCTGTTCGGCATTCCGCGGCCAGAGGTCAAACGCCGGGTAGAGGCCAATTGTCGCCCGGTGGAGCATGTATCGGGCTGCACAGCGTGGGCCAGATCGCACCGGGTGCAGCATCCGAGCTCGAGACATCCAATGCTTCAGTTTTGATACAGCCATACCGGCGGCTCCGTCCCGGCAACGTAAGCGTCGCCCGATTCGGTGCATCTGCTACTCAATTAAATGTTTCTTTCGTTGAGTAATGTAGAGAGAACGCGCCCTCGGCAACTACGCCGGGAGCGCTCTCAGGAGTTGCCGCAGATGGTACAGCTCGTGATAAACCAGTCTCCGGAGCACTTTCCGGGCCGACCACTGTTCGCCGGACTCGGGATCAGGCACTGAGATTTTGGCCCGTTCGTCGTCGGATAGGCCCCGCAGCCGCCCTGCGACCCGTGACCGAATCCAAGTGAGAAGACTTTCCACGTCCTCCGGAAATTCGCCAGCGTGCGGAACTGGGAAAGGCACGATCCGGGACATGTACCACCACTCGACGGTCGCGACGGGGCGCGCGATGTCGTCAACCGTCCGCTGGCCGCCGCCCGGGCGCATCGAGCGTTTCTCCGGCGGAGAACAGCGCAGCGTGGTCAGCAGTGCTTGGTGGCGACCCATGCCTCGGCACGGCCCTCCTCATCTATACCCAAGAGGACCGGCCAGCGGCCGTTGGAAGGCTTTGCCACTGAATATCATCTTGCTCAGTCCCAACCACGAAGTGCCGGCTAGTCTCATCCGAACTCCGGCGTAACGCGTCGCTGCCTTCATGTACGAGCATGGCCTTGCGCGTCATCCTCTCGCGCCCCAGGGCTTCGCCCAAAGCCTCTTGGCGGCGTGAAGCGGCGGCCACAACGGCCGCCGGCTCCAGCGCCAACCCCACAGGCATTGGCTGGCCGCGTCAACCGAAGAGACGCTCAAACTTGGCACCCCTTAGCGCACTGGCACCTTGAGTACCTGCCCCGGTCGGACAACGGCACTTTCGAGGCCGTTGGCGACCCGGATCTGTTCCACCAGTTGCCGCGGGTCGGCACCAGGTTCGGCGTGCCGCTTGGCGATCTGCCATAACGTCTCGCCCTGGCGAACGACTACGTCTACGAACTGCTGTTCGACCGGGGTCAGGGTTTGCGAAAAGACGTGCGTCATCAGGAGCAGCACCAGCGCCGCGGCTGCCGCAACGACCACGGCTGCGTACCCGAGACGATCTCGGTGCTGTTGGCCGTACGTGTAACGCCTTTCCATGCCACTGACCCTCCTGACGGGCGAACATATGTACCGTTCGCTACCACCATAGCACCGAACGCCTGTTCTTGTCAAGCCCATGCGGCCAGGTTTTCGAACTGACGTTTGCACCGCCGCAGTGCGGATGCTATAATTGGGGGCGACCAAACATTCTTTTGGGCTAAGGGAGTGCCGGCCGGTGAATGACCTGACGCCGAGGCAGCGGCAAATTCTCGAGTTCATCAAACGGGAAGTGCAGCAGCGGGGGTATCCCCCGTCGGTGCGCGAGATCGGGCAGGCAGTCGGCCTGAGCTCCAGCTCCACGGTGCACGGACACCTAAACAAGCTCGAGGAAAAAGGCTACATCCGCCGGGACCCGACGAAGCCGCGCGCCATCGAGGTTCTCGAACCCAGCGGGGCGCCGTCGGGCAGTGTCATCTATGCTCCCGTTGTCGGCCGGGTCACCGCGGGCGAGCCCATCTTAGCGGTGGAAAACATCGAGGGTTACTTCCCACTGGCCCGGGAATTCGCGGGTGCCGGGGAGCTGTTTTTGCTCCAGGTGAGGGGCGACAGTATGATTAAGGCAGGAATCCTAGACGGGGACTACGTCATCGTGCGACAGCAGCCGGACGCGTTGAACGGCGACATCGTGGTGGCGCTGTTGGGAGAGGAAGCTACCGTCAAACGGTTTTACCGCGAGAACGGGCATGTCCGGCTGCAGCCGGAAAACGACGCCTATCCCCCCATTGTGGCGAGAGACGTGCAGATTCTCGGGAAGGTCATCGGGGTGTACCGCAGGCTCCACTGAGCCGTACACGGCCCCTTTGAAGCATGGGAAGGCTTAGCACGTGCTGGACGCAAGCGGAGCTAGCCCATCACGCCCTATGTGACAACGCGCAAAAGGTGTCGGTCCTTGGAGGCGGCAAGCTCAGGCTTGCCGCCTCCTTCCTATGCTAGCCGCAGGGGCCAGCCCTTTGGTGACAAGGCTTACGAGGTCGCCTCGGCCACCATTGGCTGGCTATCCTCGCCGGCAGCCGGTTGCTGCACGCCCAAGATGGTAAAGAACATCTCCAGCGCCTGACGTTTGCCCGAGACCTCCGGAGAATACTCCGGAGAATCAACAAGGGGTAGGGCAGCGTGCTCATCCACCGCGGTGCGGTACGCTGCCTCTACCCCTTCACTTTCGACCAACGCCATCAGCCGGTCGTACATCGCCCGCCTCGCCTCCGCCTGGCTTCGCCAGAAGTCGGGGTTCGAGGTGTGGGCACTGGCCAGCAAGTCCTGCTTGGCGAGCCGCTTGCACTTCTTCAGCGCCTGCAGGACCTCGGCCTCGGGTAACAATATCATGGCGCCTTCCCCCCTGGTGACATGTCGTGGGTCACCGCCTTAGACAATATTTTCTCGAAACTCGGCGGGAATCCTTGTGGGGCCGATGATTTCTCCAGAGCGTGCAGCGGTTGGTGCGCCGTCCTCGGGGTGGGTAGCATGCAGAGTACTTCCTGCCTTAGGTATAGTATTTGGTCGACGGGCCCCGCTATGCAACCGCACCCCGCCCAACCTTCAACCGCGGTACACCGTGAGGCGATAAACGCCGTCTTCGACGCGGGTCAAGCCAAAAATGAGATCCTTGCCCTTGAGGCACTGGTTGAGGAACGTCACGAGACGATGCACATCCCCCTGGAGGGCAAACGTCTCGCTGGCGATAACCTCAAGCCGTTCGTGACGCCCGCCCGAGGGAGCGCCGCTCTGGGTCGGCACGTCTGGAGACAGCGGTGCGCCTGCGGTCGGCTGCGCGACGTCGGGTGACTGCCCCGAGCTCATTCATTGCCCCTCCCACGGTGCGGCCACCGCGGACAGGTCCAAATTCCAGTCCCGTACCACATCCAAGGCCGCGTATTTTGTCAGGTCAAACTCGATGGGTGTGACGGAGATGTAGCCCGCCCTGACGGCGCCCGTATCGGTGGAGATGTCGTCCTGATCCAAATCCTCCACCTCACCGGCCATCCAGTAGTACACCCGGCCGCGCGGGTCCACCCGGCGGTCAAATACATCACGATAGCGTCGGATGCCGAGTCGCGTCACCCGGAATCCTTTCACCTCGGCCCCGGCGGGCACGTTCACGTTGAGCAGAGTCCCGGCAGGCAGCCCGTGCCGGGCCAACAGGCGCGCCATGTACCAGGCAACCCGTGCCGCCAGGTCAAAATCTCTCGGCTCCGACGCCTCATGGGAGTCAAGGGAAACCGCGATCGCGGGAAAACCGGCCACCGCTGCCTCAACAGCGCCCGACACTGTGCCCGAGTACATTACGTCGGTGCCCAGGTTGGCGCCGCGGTTGATCCCCGAGATGACCACCGCAGGCGGCGTCTCCATCAGTTCCAGGGCCAGCTTGACGCAATCGGACGGGGTGCCGTTGACGTGGAATGCCTCTATCCCTTCCCCCAAATCGTAGCGGCCCATGAAAAGCGGCTTGTGTACCGTGATGGCATGGCCCGTGGCGCTGCGTTCCCGATCCGGCGCCACCACCCACAGCCGGCAATCACGGGGGCGCCGTTCCGCCAAGGCCTTCAAGCCCGGCGCCCGGATGCCGTCGTCATTTGTAATCAGGACTTGCACTGCTTCAGCCTCCAGGCCGCCGCGCGAGCGCCGCGGCTTGCATTGCGGACGGCGTTCGGCGCGCATCCGTTCCTCTTAGAATTCCCGGGCGATCTTGTGCTTGATGCGGCAAAGGGCGTTGTCGATCGATTTCGTGTGGGTACCGAGGCGGGCAGCCATTTCTTTGTAGGTCAGCCCGTTGATGTACAGGCGGAAAACCTTGTATTCGAACTCGCTCAGTACCTTCTTGATGTGACGCTGCGTGTGGAGCAACCGCTCGCGGTCGATGACCAGCGTTTCGGGATCGTCCACCCGGTTGTTGCTCAAGACCTCCATGAGCGTCCGATCGCCGTCGGCATCGTAAACCGGCTTATGCAGCGACGTGTAGGAGTTGAGCGGGATGTGCTTTTGCCGCGTGGTTCCCTTGATCGCACTGATCACGTTGCGCGTAATGCAGAGCTTTGCGAAGGACCAGAAGGAGGACGAACCCGGCGTGAAATCCCGGATCGCCTTGTAAAGGCCGATCATGCCTTCCTGCAGCAGATCATCGTCCTCGGCACCCTGCAGGAAGTACGGACGCGTCCAGACGTAGACCAGCTTCTGGTACTTCCGCAGCAGGTACTCTTCGGCGTCTTTGTGCCCGCTTTGGGCGTAGCGGACAACGTCTTCATCGCTCATGGAGGAAAAGTCGAGCTTTTGCGGGGGGCATTCAGGGGACTGTTCCGGCAATGGCAGGGCGCCCATGGACACACCTCTCTTCACGTGCAAGGTGGGGACAATTGCCATCTTCACTATTTCGTCACAGCCAACTTAACTCCTGCGGTGGCCGGTGCTGCCCCAAGAACACCAGGACCCCGTCCATCGCTGCCGACGGCGGGGTCCTAGGTTAGCCCATCTTCACTTCTAGATCTCATACAAATCGAACCGTCCCACCTTTCCTACGACGCATTCGCCTCCACATGTCGCTGCAGTGCAACCCCAGGCTGGATGCCCCGAGCGACCTCCTGCGTTTCGACCATGGTGGCCCGGAACATCTTGATGAGGTAATTGCACGCCTCCCAAGGGTCGACAGTGCTGCCGCACGTGAACACGTCAATGGCGGCATATCCCAGCTCAGGCCAGGTGTGAATGGCCAGGTGCGACTCGGAAATGACCACCACGCCGCTCACGCCCTGGGGGCTAAACTTGTGGAACGCCACCTCGCGCACCTCGGCACCGGCCAAAAGTGCGGCGTCCACCATAATTTGTTCGACGACCCGCCGGTCGTTCAGCACCTCAGGGTCACATCCGTACGCCTCGCACAGGATGTGACGACCCAAAGCATGCTTCATCTCTCTGCCTCCCTTGGGAAATCTCTACCTCCCCAAACTCGCCTGTCCTGATCCGCCGAGAGCCAGCACGGTGCGGCCTTTGGCCTTTGCAGGGCAAGCAATCAAGCTACATTGTAGAAGCAGGGCTCCAAAAAAGTCAATAGGCCGACATCCGGGCTGGCAAATATCCGGCGTGTGAGAATTGTTCTATGATCCGGACCAGGGCAATGTGCACATGTTCCCGGCTCAAGCCGCCCTGCATGTAAACGTCGTACGGGGCCCGCATGGGCGCGTCGGCGCTCAGCTCGATGGAAGATCCCTGAATGAACGTGCCCCCTGCCATGAGGATGGGCACGGCATAGCCGGGCATCTCACCCGGCACCGGCGTGACATGGGCATCGACGGGCCCGCATTCCTGCACGACCCGGCAAAAGAGCTGAAGGACTTCCGGGCTCCCCAACCGGATCGCCTGCACCACGTCCGCCCTGGGGTCATCGGGTCCTGGAGACACCGGGAACCCAAGCTGCTCAAACACCGCTGCGGCCAGTACCGCCCCACACAACGCCTCAGCCACCACGTGGGGCGCCTGGAAAAAACCGTGAAACAGGTCCCGGTTGACCCGCAAAGTCGGGCCAACCGCGTCACCCAGCCCCGGCGCCGTCACCCGGTCCGCGGCCATAGACACCAGGTCGGCCCGTCCTGCGATGTATCCGCCGGCTGGCGCCAATCCCCCGCCTGGATTCTTGATGAGCGAGCCCGCGATCAGGTCTGCCCCGACTTGCGGCGGCTCCAAGTCCTCCACAAACTCACCGTAGCAGTTGTCCACGAAACACACTACGTCGGGCCGCTGTGCCTTAATGGCTGCGATGATCTCCCCAATACGGTTCACGGACAGGGCCGGTCGCCACGTGTAGCCCCGCGAGCGTTGCAGCAGGACTACCCGGGTATTGGGACGCAAGGCGTCGAGCACGGCCGGCACGTCCACGTCCCCCGCGCGTGACCCTTCTTGGACCAAGGGAACCCAGCTGTACTCCACTCCGAGGGCCGTGAGGCTCGTGGGCCTAGGACCCGCTATGACCTGCTGCAGCGTCTCATAGGGCTGGCCAGAGGCTGACAGGAGATGATCACCCGGCTTGAGCAGGCCAAACAGGCAGGCGCTGATGGCATGGGTCCCGGACGCGATCTGCGGGCGGACTAGCGCCGCTTCGGCCCCAAACACCTGGGCATACACTTGCTCCAGGGCTTGGCGTCCGATGTCATGGTAGCCATAGCCGGTGCTGCCGGCAAAGTGCTCTTCGCCCACTCGGGCCGCGTGAAACGCCGCCAAGACCTTTTCCAGGTTACGCCTTTCTTGCCGGGCGATGGCCTGCCACCGGGGCTCAACGAGCTCCCGCGCCCGGCATACGATGTGTTCCGCTTGGTTCATCGCGTCCGCGCCTCCACACCTTCCAGCCGCAAAAGAAACCGCTTGACATCGAGCCCGCCGGTATAGCCTCCATAACTGCCGTCCGAGGCGATGACGCGATGGCAAGGGACCGCGATGGAGATGGGATTTCTGCCGATGGCTTGGCCCACAGCCCGGAGCGCTGTTGGCCGCCCGATGGTCTTGGCAACCCAAGCGTAACTTCGGGTTTCGCCGTAAGGGATCGTGCACAGGCAACGCCAGACCGCCAGTTGAAAGGGCGTGCCTTCAAGGTCCAGGGCAAAGTCAAACTCCCGCCGGCGGCCTTCGAAGTACTCACGGAGCTGCTGGGCGGCGTGGCGCACGGCCGCGGGAGTCTCCTCGTCGCGCAGGACCCGCTCGACGTCCCCGGGGAGCGGCGAGTCCCTGACGCCCTCGTCATCGGATAGGCCCGGTGCGTTCTCCATCCTTGGGTTCGGTCTCCTCGCTCGGGCGAAACGGATGGCCCGGACGCCCTGAGGACTCCCATAGATCTCCACCGGCCCCAACGGCGTGGCCACGGTCATCGGGCCGACGTTAGACATCGCGCGACCTCCTGCTCTCACCCGGCCGTCAGCGGAGCCCGTGCCTCGTCGGCTGCCCGTCGCATGGCACGAACGAGGCCAACGGCGTCGGCCACGGCCGCTTGCGGGGAAACTGCCCGCTCCAGGCGCTCCACGAGGGCGCTGCCGACGATGACGCCATCAGCGAAGCGGCCGACCTCACGGACGTGCTCCGGCCGCGAGATGCCAAAGCCAACGGCGAGCG
>LZRQ01000126.1 GCA_002159155.1 Firmicutes bacterium ZCTH02-B6 | reverse complement strand
CCCTGATCCTCTCGCCGCCCGGGGCCGGGAAGACCACGCTGCTGCGGGACCTGGTGCGCCAGCTTTCGCGGGGCGTGCCGGCACGAGGCATTCCCGGGTTGCGGGTCAGCGTGGTCGACGAGCGGGGCGAGCTGGCCGCCTGCCGGGACGGTGTGCCCACCCGCGACGTCGGGCCCCGCACCGATGTGCTGGACGGCTGTCCCAAAGCGGCGGGCATCGAGATGGCCGTGCGGGCCCTCAACCCCCAGGTGGTGGCCTTTGACGAACTGGGCGGGGCCCTGGACGCCCTGGCCGTGGAGGAGGCCGCCCAGGCCATCATGCTCCGCGGCATGCGGGCCATCGCCGCCGCACGGGAGGCCGCCGGATACCCCATCGACCTGCGCACGGACCCAAACGGCACCGGGCTGATCGGGGTCGAGTGGAGCATCATCACCACGACCCTGGGCAACCTGGAAGCCAAGCGGACGGCGACGCACCCCGCCTGGGCCGGGGTGATCGTGCGCTGGATGCGGGAGGCGGGGGTGAAGCCCGGCGATACGGTTTGGGCCGCTTTTTCCGGGTCTTTCCCCGGGCTCAATTTGGCGGTGCTGGCCGCCGCCGAAGCCATGGGCGTGCGGGTGGTGGCCGTCTCGTCCCTGGGTGCCTCCACTTGGGGCGCCAACTTGCCGGGGTTCACGTGGGCGGCCATGGAGGCGGCCTTAAGGGGGCAGGGGGTCATTACGTCCGGATCCGTGGCTGTGACGCTGGGCGGAGATGAGGACCGGGGCATAGGGCTGCTCTTTGACGAAGGGGCCGACGTGCTGCGGGCGGCCGCACACGCCAGCGGCCTGCGTTTCCTTGAGCCCCAAAGCCTCACCCACGCCGTGGCCTTGCGGTTGGAGGTTCTGGAAGAGGAGAGCGGCGACCACGGGCCGGCCCTGTTTGTCAACGTGGGCGGCGGTCATGCGAGCCTGGGCGCCTGTCCGGACTCCGAACGCTGGCCCGCCGGCCTGACGCGGGAGGCGCGGCCCTGCCCCGGCGGCGTGCCCGGGATGCTGCATGTGATGAGCCAGCGAGGCGTACCCGTGGTGCACCTGCTCAACGTGCGCGAACTGGCCGTCGCCAACGGCATCCCCATCGATGCCCGGTTTCAGCTGGACCAGAGCTCCGCACACTGAGGACCCTGGCGGCCGGCGCAGGGCAGGGCAGGCCATCGCCGCGCCGGGGCGAACACACTCCGTGAGGTGCATGCATATGAAGATCGGCTCCCATGTTTCCTTTTCCGACAAGGGCCTGCTCAATGCGGCGCAAGAGGCCATCAGCTACGGCGCGACCACGTTTATGGTCTACACCGGCGCGCCCCAAAACACCCGCCGCAAGCCCATGGAGGACCAGTACGTCCCCGAGGGCCTCGCCCTCATGAAAGAGCACGGTATCGAAGAGATCGTCGTCCACGCGCCCTACATCATCAACCTCGCGTCGCCCAAGCGCGACACGTTCCGGCTGGCGGTGGAGTTTTTGCAGCAGGAGATCGAGCGTACGGCCTACATGGGCGTGGACAACATCGTCCTGCACCCTGGGGCGTTTGTGGACAAGGACCTTGAATACGGCATCGGTCGCATTGTCGAAGGCTTGAACGAGGTTCTCTCGGTAAGCGGCAGCGTCTGCATCGCGCTGGAAACGATGGCTGGCAAGGGGACAGAGATCGGCCGCACGTTTGAGGAGCTCGCGGAGATCATCGAGCGGGCGCAGCACAGCGAGCGGCTAAGGGTTTGCCTGGACACCTGCCACGCGCACGACGCGGGCTACGATATCATCGACGGGTTCGACAGCGTAATGGAGGAGTTTGATCGCGTCATCGGGCTCGACCGCCTCGCGGTTATCCACATCAACGACAGCAAAAACCCGCGCGGTGCCCGCAAGGATCGGCACGCGCCCATCGGCTCGGGTTACATCGGATTCGACGCGATCTACCGCATCGTGCACCACGAGGCGGCCAAAGACAAGCCCATCATCCTGGAAACCCCGTGGATCGGGAAAGACCCCGCGACCCAGCGGCCCATGTACGAGGCCGAAATTGCGTTGCTTTCGGACAACGCAGCCAGCCGCTTTGGTCCGGGGTTCTTGGACGACGTGGCCAGGCTGCGGGCATTCTTTGAAGACGAACTCGAGTCCCCCGGCCGCAACGGGCGCCGGTGGGTGCTGGCCACGTGGGAAGCGCTCAAGGATAAGCGCCAGCGCGGCGCCGACAAGCGGGAACCAATGGAAAGGCTCTACGACCTGGTCGTGGAGAAAGGCCTGCTCCCCGGCTTGAACGAGGAGCAAATCAACATGCGCCTGGTCGGCTATTTCGCCGGTCTCTGAAACCGGTTTTGCAGCCAGCCTCGAAGCCTAGAGGAGCCCGTGCTCTTTCAAGTGGCGCCGGAGCGCTCCTTCGCTGCCAAAGACGCCCGTGCAGAGCCAGCAGACGTAACGGGGAAAGGGCTCTTCGACGGGCCGCTCAAGATTGTCTTCGGCCTCCAGTGGCAGTTCGTCCCAGAGACCGGCCTCTGTGCTTGTCGCCGTCCCGGCCCCGGCCAGTTGGTGTCCGATGCGGGATTCCATCGCCACAGGCCTCCTCTCTCCACGGCACCACGGTAAAAGCTTTGCCCGGTGCACTGGCCCCGCGCGCCGGCGGGCGTCGCCCCGCTCCTCGCGGGGCGGAATTGTTATCGCTATTGCTCGAAAATACGAACCAGTAACACCATATTATACCATTGGTCGCCCCGCGCAAAGGGGGGAGGCGCGCATTTTTGCAGACCCGGGGGTCTGCTGGCGTCAGCCGGACGGCAAGATGCGGAGCGCCGTGACCGGTACAAAAAGGAAAACGGCTTGCCCGGTGAGGCTTGCGGCTCGACGCCCCGCCGCGCCAAACACGGCCGCGATCCAAGGGCTCCCGTGCACGGCGAGTTTGACCAAGGAGCGCTCGCCACCGAAGCTGACGTCCACAACCACGGCCGCCGCCGCGAGGCCGACCTCATGCGCCCCGACCCCGCCCGCCGCGCCGGAGCCGGCCAGACCCTCGCCGGCGGACGGACTGCCGCCGGGCGGCGTGTCCAGCGCCAGCGTCACCGCCTCGGGCCGCACGAGCGCGGTGACCGGGCCGTCGGGCAGCCCTGCGGCGCCCGGCACGGCCGTCTTTGCGACGCGCCCCCACGGGCCAAAATCAATGGCGTTACCCTGCACCTGCCCGGACAGGAAGTTGCCCCGGCCGATAAAACTGGCCACAAAGCGGGTCTGCGGCCGGTCGTAAAGCTCCCACGGCGTCCCCACTTGCTCGAGACGCCCTGCGTTCATCACCACGACCCGGTCGGCAATGGCCAAAGCTTCTTCCTGGTCGTGGGTGACGAGAACGGTGGTGATGCCAAGCCGCCTCTGGGTCTCTCGCAGCTCTTCCCGGAGCCGGACGCGGATCGCGGCGTCCAGCGCCGACAGCGGTTCATCCAAAAGCAGCGTCTTGGGCCGGGGGGCCAGCGCCCGCGCCAGGGCAACCCGCTGCTGCTGGCCTGCGCTCAGCTGGTCCGGCCGCCGCCGGGCAAGACTTCCGAGTCCCACCATGTCCAGCATTTCCTGCACCCGCTGCGCTCGCTCCGGCCCAGGAACCCCCTTGCGCTTGAGGCCGTATTCCACGTTCGCGGCGACGCTCATGTTGGGAAACAGGGCGAACTGCTGGAAGACAAACCCCACGTCCCGCCGTTCCGGCGGCAAGCCCGTGACGTCGTGCCCCTGGATGAGGACGCGCCCGGAGTCGGGTTGCTCAAGACCTGCGATGAGGCGCAGGAGCGTCGTCTTGCCGCAGCCTGACGGGCCCACCACTGCCAGCAGTTCGCCTTCGGCCACAGCAAGGCTCACGCCGTCCACCGCCATGACGGCGCCAAAGCGTTTGCAAAGGCCCCGCACCTCAAGCCCCGGCCGCTCCAAGGAGTTTGGGGCCTGCTGGGCTGCGGCGCCAGGCAGTTTATGCATCCGTCTTCCCTCCTTGGCGGCGCCGGACCCAGGCGGCCAGCAGCTCCGCCAGCAAAAACACGCCCCCCGTCACGGCCATGAGCAGGACGGCCATCGCCGACGCGGCGGAAAAGTCGCGCGCGGCCAGGAACCGGTACACGCTGACGGGCATCGTCACCTGCTCAGGGCGGGCCAGCATGAGGGTCGCCGTCGTTTCACTGACGCTCAAGCCGAAGCAGAGAGCGAACGCGACAAGGAGACCCGTCGCAGCCATGGGCAGCTCTACGTCGACGAAAGCCCGCCAGCGCCCTGCCCCCAGCGTGCGGGCCGCCTCGATGAGCCGGGCGTCTACGCCTTCCAGCACCGGCCGGAATGCGCGCACGACAAACGGGAACGCCAGCACCCCGTGGACCAGGGGGATGCGGACGTCCTGGGGCACCAGCGACAGCGGCCCTCGGAACGCTACGGAAAGGCCGTAGGCCAGCGCGACCGACGAGACGGCGATGGGGGCGAGGGACAGCGTTTCCAGGAACGGAAGCCGCCGCCGGACAAACCGCACCGTCGTGTAGACGAAGCACGCACCGGCGAAAAGGGCGATCGCAGCGGCGATGGCGCCGTAGCGAAGGCTGTTTTGGATGGTGCGCAGCGGTGAGGCGCCCAGGTGAAAGTCGTGCCCTTCGCTGACGATGCGCTCGTAAGCCCTGAGGGAGACGCCGCCCGCGGGGTCACGCACCGAATCGACGACGATGCTCAGCATCGGTCCGCCGAAAAAGACCAGGAGCACTGCCAGGCACACCCACAGCCATCCGTCCCGTGCCTTTCCGCCCAAAGGCCGCGGCCGACGGGCCCGCGCAGAGGCGAAAAGGGAAGGGGCGCGGCCTTCGAGGCGCAGGAACACGTACGCGAACAAAAGCGACACGACCGCCTGGACCGCGGCGAGGGCTGCCGCGGTTTCATAATCCAAGAGCACCCGCATTAAGGTGAAAATCTCTACTTCCAAGGTGGAGAAGCGGGCGCCACCGAGCGACAGCACGATGGGAAAGCTCATGAAGCAGTAGATAAAGGCCAGGACAGCGCCGCTGACCACCCCGGGGGCGATGGCGGGCAGCGTTACATCGCGCCAGACGGCAAGCGGCCGAGCTCCCAGCGTCCGGGCGCTTTCCTCGAGGGCCGGGTCTAGCCGCTCCCAG
This sequence comes from Firmicutes bacterium ZCTH02-B6, assembly GCA_002159155.1. Classification (GTDB taxonomy): domain Bacteria; phylum Bacillota; class Limnochordia; order Limnochordales; family ZCTH02-B6; genus ZCTH02-B6. Next base: position 5,417 of record LZRQ01000126.1, on the reverse strand, counting down.
GCGCCCTGGGTCATGCGGGCCACCAGCGGGCCGTTGTAGAAGGCGTGGGCCACCACGATGGCCCACAGCGTGTTGAGCACCCGCACCTTAAAGCCGAAGAGCGAAGCCAGCCCTTCGTTGAACCAGCCGTTGGTCCCGTACATGACGAGAAATCCCAAGGCCACGGTGATGGCCGGCATGACAAAGGGCACCATCACCAGCGACGTGACGATGGATTTGCCCGGAAACGACCGGTTGGCCAACAGGTACCCGAGGGGGATGCCGATGACAACGCTCAAGGCCGCGGACAAGAATGCCTGCCAAGCGGTGAACCGGAGCAGGCTCAAGATGTACGGATCCGCCAGGAGGGAGACAAAGCGCCGTAGCGAGAGACTGGCGCTTCCGGGTGCCTCCCGGAAGCCTTCCAAGAGCGCCGTCGCCACCGGGAGGTAAAAGAAAAAGAGGAGCAGCACGGCGGCGGGCAGGAGCAGCAGCAGGGCCAGCCACCGGTTCCGGCGGCCGACCGTGCTCCCGCCCGCGCCGGGTTTCATGATGGATGCGATATGCCGCGTGTCGTGGACCACTTGCCGTGCGCCGCGCCCCGCTGCTGATCAGCCGCCTGCGCCCAGCGTCAGCGCTGACCCGTGATGAGCCGAGCCCACTCTCGCAGCCAGCGCTGCTCGTTTTCCTCGATGAGCCGCGGGTCGAGGCGCACCGGGTTGTCGGGGATGACGGCGTACTCGGCGAAGAAGTCCGGCACGGGTGTATGCGCGTTGACCGGGAACATCCAGTTGGCCGTTGGGATCAGGCTCTGGACTTCCTCCGACAAGAGGTAGTCCAAAAACCGGTGGGCGAGTTCCGGCACGTCGGTGCCGGCCACGATGCCCGCCGCCTCGATCTGCTGGTACGCCTGGCCGTTGGGCGTGAGGATGCGGCTGTGGTCACTGTCGGCGTAGTAGATGCCGGCGGCGGTATCCGTCGAGTAGGACACCATCATCGGGGCCTCGCCTGCCTCATACTGGCTGTACGCCGCGGACCAGCCGCCCGTGACCGTCAACAGGCTGGGCAGGAGCCGCTCCCAAAACTGGAGATAACCGGGATCCCCATACTCGGCAATGGTCCACATGAGAAACGCGTGGCCCACCGACGAGGTCCGCGGGTCGATGGCGATCAACTTGCCGCGGAAACGTGGGTCCGTCAACTCTTCCAGTGACTGCGGCAGGTCATCCGTCGAAAGCACGCGGCTGTCGTAGATGATGGTGACATAACCGTGGTCGAAGGGCACCACGTGCCCGGTATCGTCAAAGTCCAGCTGCGCGGGGACCTTGGCCAGGTTTGGCAAAAGCGACCGGTCGAGCTTCAAAAAGACGCCGCGGTCGATGGCGCGGGGCAACTGCGTGTCGCTGATGCCGACCAGCACGTCCGCATCGGTGCCGCCGGCTGCGAGTTCGGCGATGACGCGGGCCAGTGCCTCCCCAGCCGAACCCGGCGCGATGAATACGACCTCCACGCCCGGGTGCAACGCCTCAAAGCCATCCTTGATAGCTTGGGCGGGCCCGGCGGCGAACGAGTCGTACGTGTAAACGACGAGCCGTTGCGGCCCCTGGGCGCTGGCCGGGGCCCCCAAGGCCGCCGCGGTGAGGACGGCCGCCAAGGCGGCCACCAACACAAGACGATCGCGCAACCCTTTCCGACGCATAAAAAAGAACCTCCTATCGGGCGATGATAGGGAGGTTCCGTGACGGGAAAGTTCTTCAGGCTTAGGGACCAACTCTCCCTACGCCGGCATTACCCGGAGCAGGTTCGAAGGGTCGGTGGCCTGCGCCACCCTCTCAGCCCGTCACGAGCTCCCCTGAGTTTCGCTATCAGTCTATCAGATGGTTCCGGTTGCGTCAAACGCTTCCTCGCCGGTACTGTGGCACGGGGCGGCGTGCTTTTGGGTGCAGGCACCCATGAAATCGACTTGCATCGGTCTTAGAATTACGATTACACGTTATCCGCGCACATCGCGCGCAGACGGCCGGACCCCCCGTTGACGCCGATGCCGTGGGAGCGCAGACCGTGAGCACGATCCACCCGGGCCGGCCAGGCCGGGGCGGCCGCAGGCCAAGGGGACGGCGGGTTGCACCCGTGTCCCGACTGTGGCCGGCCCTTTCCCAGCGAGCAACTGCTGCAAGTGCACTGTCTCTTTGCCTTTTGCCCTGCCAGGAGGCGAGGGTAGCTCTATCGCACCGCTGCCTGCCGCAGGCGTTGTCAAACACAAAGGGCGTGCGCCCGTGGGAACGCACGCCCGTCACTGCTCAAGCGCCCAGGTAAGCCTCCCGCACGCGCGGGTCGTCCAGCAGGTCTTTCGCGGGTCCGCTGACGGCAATGGTGCCGGTTTCCAGGACGTAGGCCCGATGAGCCACTTGCAGCGCCATGCGGGCGTTTTGCTCTACGAGCAAAAGCGTCGTGCCCTGGCGGTTGATCTCCACAAGGATGCGGAAGATCTCCTCCACCAGGATCGGCGCGAGGCCCATGGACGGCTCGTCCAGGAGCATCAGCTCTCCGCCGGTCATCAACGCCCGCCCGACGGCCAGCATTTGCTGCTCACCGCCGCTCAGCGTTCCCGCAAACTGGTTTCTCCGCTCGGCCAGCCGAGGGAAAACCGAGTACACCCGCTCCAGGTCCTTGTTGACGTCGCCCTTGCCCCGCCGGCTATACGTGGCCAGCAGGAGGTTTTCCCGCACCGTCAAGTTGGCAAAGACGCCGCGCCCTTCGGGCACGTGGCAGATTCCGAGGCGCACCACCTCGTGCGCGGGAAACCGGGTCAAATCGTGTCCGCGGAAGGTCAACCGCCCGTGTGCGACGGGAACCAGGCGCGAAATGGCCCGCAACGTCGTCGTCTTGCCGGCCCCGTTGGCCCCGATCAACGTGACGATCTCGCCCCGGCGCACCTCCATGGAGATTCCCCGCACGGCCCGGATGTTGCCGTAGGACACGTGCACATCTTCTAGAGTCAGGATGGACTCGCCCGCCGCGCCCCGTGCCGCATCGCCGTTGGGGGTCACAACCGGCGGATCGGTGGACCGGACGTCACTCATGCCAAGGTCACCCCCCGCCCCAGGTACGCCTCGAGCACCCGCGGGTTGTTGCGGATCTCTTCGGGAGGCCCTTCGGCGATGACCTGACCAAAGTCCAGCACCGTCAGGCGCTCGCAAATGCTCATGACCATCTTCATCTGGTGCTCGATGAGGAGGATGGTGACGCCAAACCGTTGCCGCAGGTCTTGGATGAGATCGGCAAGCTGCACCACTTCGGCCGGGTTCATGCCTGCCGCGGGCTCATCCAGGAGCAGCAGCTTGGGCGAGGTGGCGAGCGCCCGTGCCATCTCCAGCTTGCGCTGGTTGCCGTAAGACAAGCTGCGCGCGGGTTCCAGGGCCACGTCGGCCAGATCAAACACTTCAAGCAGCGCCATGGATTGCTCGGTGATGGCGTCCTCTCGCCGGCGCACGCCCGGGGTGCGCAGGAATGCCGGCCACAACCCGTATCCCGCGCCCTTGTAATGGGCGATGCGGACGTTGTCGAGCACGGTCAAATCCTTGAACAGCCGGATGTTTTGAAACGTGCGGGCGACGCCGCGCGCGACGACCTGGGAAGGCAACAGGCCCACCAGCGATTGGCCTTCGAGGCGGATGTCGCCGCTGTCCGGGCGGTAGACGCCGGAGATGAGGTTAAAGACCGTCGTCTTGCCGGCCCCGTTAGGGCCGATGATGCCATACAGCGCCCCTTTGGGGACTTGCAGGCGCACGTCGCGGACAGCGTGCAGGCCGCCGAAACGGAGGTTCAGGTCGCTAATTTCCAGCAACACCGGCCTGTCCCCCCTTCCGCGCCGCCGCTTTAAGCAGTCGCCACCGCTCGTCCAGCGGGACGAGGCCGCGCCACTCCTTGAGGCCCATGATCCCTGTGGGCCGCAAGATCATCAGCAGCACCAAGAGCAGCGGCGCGAGCGCCATGCGCCACACGCCCATGAAACGCAGGGCTTCCAGGAGCACGGTGAAGATGCTCGCCCCCAGGATTGAGCCCGTCATGCTGCCGATGCCGCCCAGGTAGACCATGATGAGGATTTCCGTCGACTTGAGAATGTCGAAGTTGCGCGGGTGGATGAACTGGAGCAGGTGGGCGTACAGCCCGCCGGCCACGCCCGCAAAGAACGCCGAAATGATGAAGGCTCGCAGCTTCACCTCGCGGGTGCGCACGCCGACCAGCTCCGCGGCCACCTCGTCTTCTCGGATGGCCAGCACCCCGCGCCCGGCGTTGGAGTAGATGAAGTTGCGGATCGCCCACAGGGTAATAACCACCCAGACATACACCCACGGCAGGTTGGTCAGCCGCAGGAACACGAGAAACCCGCGGGGCCCGCCGACGGCGTCGATGTTTTCGATCACGCTTTTGACGATCATGTTGAGCGCCAGCGTCACCAAGGCCAGGTAGTCGCCGCGAGTGCGGAAAGAGGGGATGGCCACGAAAAGGGCCACGATCCCGGCCCCTATCCCGCCGCCGACGAGGGCGAGCGGGTACAGGTAGGGGGCCACGTCCCACGGGATGACACGCATGGTGAGCACCGACGCGACATAGGCGCCCACGGCCATAAACCCGGCATGGCCGACGGAAAACTCGCCCATGTAGCCGTTGACCAGGTTGAGGCTGACCGTCAGGATGATGTTGATCCCGACGTACATCAAGATCAGTTCGTAATACGGGTTGATCAACTGATACCGGGGAATCGCCCAGGCGATGGCAAAGCCGGCTGCGACCAGTAGCGGCATCGCCCAGCGCGACGTCCAACGCGATGTCTGCACCTGCTTGTTGCCCCTCTCAGTCGTTGGCATCCACCGCCCGGTCCCGGGCGGCGCCCGCTCACACCTTCTGCGCCTGGACCCGCCCGAGGATCCCGGTGGGCCGGAACACGAGCAGCAAGAGCAAGAGCGTGAAAGCGACAAAGTCCCGGTATGTGCTGGGCAGCACGGCCGCGACGTAGATCTCGGTCATGCCGAGAATGTACCCGCCGAGCATCGCGCCGCGAACGTTGCCGATGCCGCCCACCACCGCGGCGATGAACGCTTTCCAGCCGACCAGGATGCCCATGTACGGATCGATGATCGGGTAAGCCTGACCAAACAGCACGCCCCCCGCGGCCGCTAGCCCGGAGCCGATCGCGAAGGTGAGGGAAATAATCCGGTCAACGGAGATGCCCATCAAGGGGACGACCGCCCGGTCCCAGGAAATGGCCCGCATGGCCATACCCGTGAGGGTCCCGCGGATGAACCAGTCCAGGGCCAGCATCAGCCCTACGGAGACGCCGATGATGAGCAGCTGCACCGAGGAGAGTGTAAGTCCACCGGGCAGGTCAAACCGGTGCGCGGCGATCAGCGCCGGAAAGGCGCGCGGCTCGGCAC
>LZRQ01000125.1 GCA_002159155.1 Firmicutes bacterium ZCTH02-B6 | reverse complement strand
TTCCAGCCCCGCGCCCCGGGCGCTACCGCCCGGGGCCTTTACGGCTCGCGCCACCCGTCCTTTCAATTCGTATCCGCACGATCCACCGCAATCGGGGAATGCCCCAGTACTATTGACTCACATCTACACGCGCGACCAAGCATCCGACGGGCCTCATCCAGCGGGGTGGGCTCGAAACAGCAAGAAAGTCAAACCCATCTGCCCGAGACCGATGAGGAAACCCAGCAACCCGCCGAGAAACACAATGGCCTTCAACTCCCTGCCGGCCAGCCGCACGGCCAGCGCCTCCAGCTCATCCAGGTTTAGCGCGAGAATCTTCTCGGCGACGAGAGCGGCGATGTCGATGCGCTCCTCGACCCGGCTCTGAACGCGCCCGATGAGGGAGTCCATCAATACGTCCGTTTCCCGGGCGACCACATCCCGCAAATACGCCACCAGCGCGGACCGCCACTGGGCGGGCAGATACCTGGTCATCCCGCTCTCGAGCCGCTCCTCGACGTGCGTGCCGATCGCCTGCACGAGCTCGCCGCGCAATCCCGCGATGTCCACTCGCTCCATGACCTCGCCGATGGAAAGAATTTCGTCGGCCACCGCTCGACCGACGCTGACGGCGATGTCCGCGTGCCGGCTCGGCAACAAGCCCTGGACCGTCAGCCCTAAGAGCGGAAGACGTATCGGTCGCTTTGGGTGAAACAGCATCCGCACCGCGATCAGATTAGTCAGCCAGCCTATGACTCCGCCCACGATGGGCATCAGCCAAAACGACAACGGCATCGCGTCTGGGCCACCCTTCCCCGCGACGGGCTATTCGCCGGCAAATCACTTCTTGGTTCCGGACCGGGAAACGTTTTCCTGCGGCGCCTTCCCCTTGCGGCGCGGGCGCCTTGGCGGCGTCGCCCATGGCACCCGTTTGCCGTATGCCCCCGGGGACAAACGTCCATGCAATCTAGGACATGGCGGAACGCTCGGCCAGATGTCTCCACCTGGAGAATCCCGGCAGGTAACCGCGGTGGCCTTGTAGAAACTCCGACCGGGACTCGGGGACGCCAGGGATTGTTGGGCGGCCCGGGCGCCCCGGCCCCAAAAACGCTTCGTCGGCAGCAGAGGAAACGGAGGAGGAGTGTGCATGCGCAAAGCTTCCATCCTGCTCGCGGCGCTGCTCGTCTCGCTGTTGGCCGTCTCTGTGGGTGCCCTCGCCCAGGGTTCCCTGGCCATCGTGTATGACGTGGGCGGCCGCGGGGACCTGAGCTTTAACGACATGGCCGCACTCGGCGGCGAACGCGCCGTGCGGGAGTTGGGCGTGCGGCTAACGGAGGTCGAAAGCGCCTCGACCGCGGACTTTCTGCCCAACCTGCGGGCTCTTGCCCGGAGCCGTCAGCACGACGTGATTGTCGGCGTCGGCTTTTTGATCCAGGACGCCATGGCCCAGGTGGCGGAGGAGTTCCCCAATCAGAAGTTCGCCCTGATTGACGGTTTCGTCGACGCGCCCAACGTCATGTCCATCTCCTTCGCGGACCACGAGGGCAGCGCTCTGGTCGGCGCCTTGGCCGCCATCACCGCGCTGGAAAACGGTGGCGACACGGTCGGCATCGTGCTTGGCATCGAGATCCCGATTCTCCTGCGATTTGAGGTCGGGTACCGGGCCGGCGTGCGCTGGGCCGTCGACCGCTACAACGAGATCCACGGCACCAACAAGCAGGTGAGGGTGCTGTACACCTACACCGGCGCCTTCGACGATCCGGCTCGCGGCAAGACGGCTGCCGAGGCCATGCTCGGCCAGGGTGCGACGGTCGTGTACCAGGTAGCGGGCGGCACGGGCCTCGGCGTGTTTGAAGCTGTGGAAAGCGCTGCCCGGGGCCAGGGCAAGGTCGTCGGCCCGCCCTTTGCCATCGGTGTTGACTCCGCCCAGGACTACATCAGCCCCGGTTTCATCGCGGTCTCCATGGTGAAGCGGGTGGACAACGGCGTGTTTGAGGCCATCAAGCGGGCGCTGGACGGCACCTTCCAGGGTGGCGCCGTCACGCTCAAGCTGGCCGAGGGCGGCGTCGCGGCCAGCAGCGTCGAGATGGTCGAGCTCTTCTTTGATGAGGCCGTGGCCGCGGGCGCCAAGACGCCCGAGGAGAAGGCCGTGGCCATGGCCGGTGTCCGGGCCGCCCGCGAAGCGGTGCCCCAGTTGGCTTGGGACCTCCTCAACGAGCTGGACAGCCTGATCCGTTCGGGCGAGTACGTCGTGCCGGAGGCCTTGGACCGCGACACCGCCGAGTACTGGCGTTCGGTTCTCTCCACCTACTAAAGCGTTACTTTGAGGTGGCTGCCCGTTGATGCGGGGCGCCGACCGACAAGGAGGCAAGGAAGATGCCTGATCGTTCGGCGCCCCCTGCGGGCGCTGCCGGGCAATACAAACCAGTCAGCGTGCTCGCCGGGGCACCTCCCTGGTTGGAGATGCGCGGCATCACCAAGGTGTATCCCAACGGTACCCGAGCCCTGGAAAACGTGGACTTGAGGGTGGCCAAGGGAGAAATCCATGGTCTCCTCGGTGAAAACGGCGCTGGTAAGAGCACGCTGATGAAAATTCTCTCGGGGATCTTGCCCTTTACCTCCGGCCGCATCCTCTTGGGCGGCCGGGAGGTGTCTCTCCGCAGCACCCACGACGCGCTCGCCCACGGCATCGGCATGGTGCACCAGCATTTCTCCCTCGTCCCGACGTTCAATGCCCTGGACAACATCATCCTCGGCCGCGGCGCCTCTCTGGCCAGCCCGGATCGGGCAGCGGCGCGGAAGCGTATCCAGCGGCTCATGGAAGAGACGGGTTTGCACGCTCCTTTGGACATCCCCATCGAGCAGTTGCCCGTCGGAACGCAGCAGCGCATCGAGATCTTGAAGACTCTCGATCGGAACGTCGATCTTCTCATTTTGGACGAGCCTACGGCGGTGCTTACTCCCCAGGAGACCGATCAGCTCTTTGAAGTCCTTAACGGTTTGGCCGCCCGCGGCACGACGATCATCCTGATCACCCACAAGCTGAGGGAAGTGCTGGCTCTCACCAACGCCGTAACCGTGCTGCGAAGCGGGCGGGTCGTCGGCAGCCGCCTGACGGAGGGTGCCACTGCCCAAGATTTGGCCCGGATGATGGTGGGCACCGAACGCCTGCCCGAGGTGAAGGAGCGCCGGCAGCATGAAAAAACCGAGCCGGTGCTGCGGGTCGCGGGGTTGACCGTCAAAGGCGACGGTGGCCAAGACGCCGTGAAAAATGTCAGCTTTGAGATTAACGCCGGTGAAATTTTCGCCATCGCAGGCGTCACCGGCAACGGACAGTCCGAGCTGATTGAAGCCTTGTCTGGGCTGCGGCCCATTGCCAATGGCCGGGCGTATCTCTTGGGACATTCCATCAACGGTAAGGGCCCCCGTGAGCTATACCGCATGGGGCTCGCCCATGTCCCGGAAGACCGGCACCGGCTCGGCATGGTGGCCCAGTTTTCAGTGCTGGAAAACAGCATTCTCGGTGTTCACCATGAGCCGCGCTTCCGGCGCGGATTGCCGGGAACGCTGCACTGGGGCAAGGTACGCCGATACGCGAGGGATCTGGTGCACCGTTTCCAGGTCGTCACCCCGTCGCTTGCGACTCCCATGCGCAGCTTAAGCGGCGGCAACCAGCAGAAGCTGGTGGTCGGCCGCGAGCTTGCCAAGTCGCCGTCGCTGATCATCGCCGGCCAGCCTACGCGCGGCCTTGATGTAGGCGCTACTGCCGCCATCCGGGACCTGCTGGTGGACATCCGTAACGAGGGCAAGGCGGTGCTCCTAGTCTCGGCGGATCTGGACGAGGTGCTGGCGTTGGCGGACCGCGTTGCGGTCATGTATGAAGGTGAGATTTTGGCCATCTTGGAAAGGCATGAGTTTGACCGGGAGCGGATCGGGCTCCTGATGGGAGGCGTGCACGATGGATCCGCGGCCGGTTGAGCAGCGGGAGCTTGAGGCCCTTTCCCGCCGGGAGCGGCAGCGTCAGCTGCGGGGCACCTTTGCCGGCTTGGCGGAGATCGTGGTCGCGCTCGTCATTGGCTTGTTCGTCGGCGCCCTCGTTATGGACGGTGCGGGCTACGATTGGAAGCTCGCCTACGAGGGATTGCTGATCGGGGCGTTTGGCGACCAGTGGGCCATCGCCGACACGCTGGCATCGGCGACGCCCTTAATCTTGACGGGCCTCGTCTTTGGCTTGAGCGCCCGGGCAGGCTACTTCAACATTGGCGCCCAGGGACAAATGATCGTCGGCGCTTTGGCGGCTGTCGCCGTGGGAGCCCACGTGTCCGCGCCGCCGGTGATGGCAGTAACACTGACGTTTTTGGCCGCGGCTTTGGCCGGGGCCCTGTGGGCGCTGCCTGCGGCGTTGCTTAAGGCAACCCGAGGCGTGCATGAGGTCATCTCGACCATCATGTTCAACTGGATCGCCCACTACACTGCCCTGTACATGGTGTTCAACGTGCTCAACGACCCGCGCAGCGCCGAACGAACCGTGCGCGTGCTTCCCGAGGCACGCCTGGGAGCTATCATCCCCGGCGCTGACATGACTGCGGCCATCTTCGTCGCGGTGGGCGTGGCCCTCTTCATGTACTGGCTCTTGTGGCACTCGCCCTGGGGATATGAGATGCGCATCGCAGGTCTTAATCCTTCCGCTCTTCGTTATGCCGGTGCGAGTCCCCTTTGGAGCGTGAACCTGACCTTCATCCTGGCCGGCATCGCCGCGGGCATCGCCGGTGCGACTCAAATCATCGGCCGGCCGCCCACGTATGCGCTGTACGGTGACTTGTCCAACGTGCGCAACTTGGGCTTTGACGGCATCGCCGTGGCGCTTATCGGCCGCAACCATCCCCTCGGCATTATCCTCGCCGCAATTTTCATCGGCGCCATGGGTGCAGGCTCCCGCATGATGCAGATCATGGCCGGCGTGCCGCTGGATATGGTCCGCATCGTGCACGGCACCGTGATCATCGCCCTGGCGGCGCCCGAGGTGTGGTCCCTCTTGGGCAAGTTCCTGAGCAGGGGCCGGGCTAGGCGCGAGGCGGCATCAACGGCTCACAGCAAGACGGTGCAACGGTAGGGGGGATCGCCCGTGCTAGTCCAATCTCTTATCCTGGCCGCCATCCATGCCATGGTGCCGCTGACGGTAACCGCCACCGGTGAGATTCTCAGCGAGCGGGCGGGTGTAGTCAACATCGGCCTAGAAGGCATTCTGCTCATCTCTGCCTTCACCGCGGTCATCGGTGCGGAAGCAGGGGGTCCCCTGGCGGGCTTGATGGTAGGTCTGCTGACCGGGGCGCTTCTGGGGCTGATTCACGGCATTATCGCCGTCTACTTCCGGGGCGACCAGACCGTAAGCGGCGTTGGGTTGAACATCCTCGCCCTCGGCGTCGTCGCGATCGGGATCGTGGATCGCTGGGGTGCCGCCGGATTCCACCGGGTGGATCGGGCTTTCCGGGTACAGCCCTTGTCGACGCCGCTGGGCGCCATGAGCCCTATGGTCATCGTCACCATTTTGCTGGCCGCCCTTACATGGTACCTGCTGCAGCACACTAACCTGGGTCTTAAGATCCAGGCGTGCGGCGAAAATCCGGCCGCAGCGGACGCCGCGGGAGTGCGGGTCGAGCGGGTGCGGATGTTTGGCGCGATTTACGCAGGCGCCTTGACGGGCCTCGCCGGGGCGTATTTGTCCGTGGACTGGCTGGCCACGATTACGGAGAACTTGCCGGCCGGCCGCGGCTTCATCGCTCTGGCCACGGTCGTCTTCAGCCGGCTCAACCCGTGGCTAGCGGTGGTAGGCGGCCTCATCTTCGGCTTCTTCGACGCCCTTGGGTTGATCGCTTCCACCAGCCAGGAGCTCACCCGCATCATCCCGTACCAGTTCATCCAGATGATGCCTTACGTCGTGACGCTCCTGGTCGTCGCAGGCGTTATCGGCCGCTTCCGTTCTCCTTCCGCCAGCGGCCAGGCGTACCGGCGCGAGTAGCGCCGCCGGGTAGCCCCCGACGCGGTCAGTCGACAATGGCGCGGCTGGCGCTTCAGACGCCTGCCGCGCCTTTTATTTCGTTCAGCCCCCGGCGCCCTTAAGGGGCCAGGGCCAGGACGGCTGCAGGCGCACCGCTGCCGCCGGCCACCCGAAGGACCCCAATCACGACGGTGGAGCCGATCGGAGGCAGCAGGTCCAGGTTGGTCAGGTTTTCCAGCACGAGCGCCCCGTGCGCCAGCGCCCGCTTGTTGGCACTGTAGGTGTCATCGGCGCCGGGATCGAGTCCATGGGTGTCAATTCCGAAGGCGCTTGCCCCCCGCTCTTCCAACAGAAACCGAACCGCGTCTTCCCCGAAACCCGGGAAGTGGAAACGGCCATCGGGGCCGGCATTGAGGTACGCCTGCTCGTCCGGCCACCGGGCGTGCCATCCGGTCAAAAGCAGCACGGCGCTGCCCGGCGGCACCAGGCCAAACCGCTCCTCAAACCGTCCAATATCGCTCGGCGTAAGAACGAAATCCGGGTTCGCCGCCGCGGCCTGGCGACAATCGATGACTACGGCAGGCAGCACCAGCAGGTCGGCAGGCAACTGGTCGACGCCGCGGCCGCCCGCAAAGAAGTGGTTCGGTGCATTCACGTGGGTTCCCGTGTGCTCCCCTAACGTCAGGCGGTTTAGGTAGTAGCCATCCTGATGAAGCTCCGCCACTGGCTCGATGGACATAGGCGGGTCGCCGGGCCAGCACGGGACGCCAGGCTGTAACGTGTGGCTCAAGGACACCACGCGGGAAAAGCGAATCAGCCTCGTCTTCCCCACCCCCATCACGCCCAACGGCCGGCATGCAAGATTCCGGCCGGGTCGACAGACAGCTTGATGGCTCGGATGACGTCGTACGCGCTCCCCCACTCTCGCTGCAGCAGCGGCTCGAGCTTGGCCCCGGGACCGTGGATAGCCTCCATGGTACCGCCCAAGTCCTGCGCGAGCCGCGCCAGGTAATCGCTGGCCTCCCGCATGGCGACCGCGCCTCGCTCATCGCCCGAAACGTCGTGGATGACGATGGAGAAAATCTCAGGCCTTCCCCACAACCCTGTCTCGCCCGCTCTCAGCTCGGGATACCGCTGCAGGTACTCGAGGCAGGCTTTCCTGTACGACAGCACCTGGGACATGGGAAGCTCGACGTTGAGATATTCGAACCCCCGGAAGCGGCTGGAGCGCTGGCGCCAGTCCCGTGGCCGCTGGACATGCCGTTCGTACTCCTCCGCGACGGAATGGCGCTCTTCCCAGTAGTTCTCGGCGGGACCGCTGCCCAGGAGCTTGCCGCCCAACGCGGCCAATTCCCGCTCCGCCCGCTCCCACAGGGCCGCCACTGTCTCCCGAAGGCCGAAGAAGGCCACGTGCAGTTCGGTGATTTCCCGTTGGACTTGGTCTGCAGGCAATGTGGCCAACGCCGGATCGCCCGGCTCCGGCGGCGTGTCGGACATGTCGAGGACCGTGGGAACGATCCCGGCCCGCCACAAGGCTGCCACGGCGTGAAACCCGGCGGCAAAACTGTCGAAACGAAAGCTGGCGAAACGCTTGGCTTCGGGTGCCGGCCATGCCCGCAGCCACGCACGGGTGATCACGCCGAATATCCCTTCTGCGCCCACAAACAGCTTGTGCAGCATAGGCCCAGGGCCGCCCGAGAGGGTCGGACGGGTGCGGAGCACCGTGCCGTCCGCCAACGCGACTTCGAGGGCCAGCACTTGGTCGCCCATTTTGCCATAGGGGCCAAAAAGATACCCCATGCCGTTGGTGCTGATGGCGCCGCCCACGGTCGCGATGGAAAGGCTCCAGGGATCGTGGGCAAAAAGCAATCCCTCGGCCTCCGCTGCTTGGGCCACGCGCGCCAAGGTGGCGCCTGCGCCCGCCTCGATCCGCATGTTCTCCCGGTCAACGCGCACCTCGTCCAGGCGGCTGAGGTCTATGGCTACCGCAGGCTTCACCGGGATGGTCGCACCCATCACCCCCGTGCCGCCACCGCGCGGCACGACAGGGATGCGCCGCGAGCTGGCCCAGGCGAGGACTCGGGCCACTTCCTGCGCCGTCCCGGGCTGTACGACCACCAACACCGGTGCCGCCGTCCTGGGGCGGCCAAAAGCCCGATAGTCGTCCAGCGCGTCACGGCTGGCCCACGCCAGCTCGTCGGGGTCGGTGATCACGCGGCTCTCCCCGACGATGTGGGCCAAACCTGCGGCCCACTGCCTCGACAGGTGTTCGAAACGGCGGTCAAGGGCAGCTTCTCCGGTCTCTGACGGCTCCGTGTCCCGGTGCCTATTCCCCTCTGGCACTTACATCCCTCCCCACGAAAACGCTGCGGCCCGCGACTCCGTCACTTGCCTCTGGTTCGACGGCAACCGTCCCGGTCCCGCGCGAAAGGTGCTAGCCGGGATTTGGGTGAAGCAATTCAAGGGCGGAGAAACCCGCCCGGACAACAATCCGTTGCCGCAACATCCATCGCTGGGCAACCTGGTGTAAAGGGGCTATGGTTATGACGGCACCGTTATTTGCTCCCCTTAAGCTTCGGGAAGTGACGCTACGCAACCGGATTGCCATGTCGCCCATGTGCCAGTATTCCGCGGTGGACGGCATCGCCAACGAATGGCATCTCGTCCATTACGCCACGCGTGCGGTAGGCGGCGTTGGGCTCATCATCGTGGAGGCCACGGCGGTCGAACCCCGCGGGCGGATCAGCCCGTTTTGCCTGGGGCTCTGGGACGATGGCCAGGTGGAACCGTTAGCCCGGATTGTGCGGCTCATGGAGGCCCACGGGGCCGTCCCTGGCATACAACTGGCCCATGCGGGCCGCAAAGCATCCACCAGCCAGCCGTGGCAAGGCGGCGGTCCTGTGCCTCCGTCCCAAGGGGGTTGGAGCGTAATTGGTCCGAGCGCCATTCCGTTCCGTCCCGATGGCCCTGTGCCCGAAGCCATGTCCCATGAACAGATGGACGAAGTCATCGCAGCATTTCGGCAGGCGGCCAAGCGAGCCCTGGCGGCCGGCTTTCGGGTTGCGGAGGTGCACGCGGCCCACGGCTACCTGTTGCACGAGTTTCTCTCGCCCTTGAGCAACCAGCGCCAGGACGAATACGGCGGCAGCCTCGAAAACCGCATGCGCTTTCCCCTGGAGATCGTGCGGGCGGTGCGGGAAGTGTGGCCGGACAAGTACCCGCTGTTCGTGCGCATTTCCGCCACCGATTGGGTGCCCGGCGGCTGGGACTTGGAGCAGTCGGTGGCCTTTGCGGCCGAGCTCAAAAACGTCGGCGTTGACCTGATCGACTGCTCATCGGGCGGGCTCTCCCTCGAGCAGCTGGTTCAGGCGGGCCCGGGGTATCAGGTGCCGTTTGCTGAGCGCATCCGCCGGGACGTAGGGATCGTCACCGGCGCCGTCGGCCTTATCACCGAGCCTGAACAAGCCAACAACATCCTCGCAGCCGGTCAGGCGGACCTCATCCTGCTTGGGCGCGTGCTGTTGCGGGAGCCTTACTGGCCCTTGCGGGCAGCGGCCGCCCTGGGGGTCCAAGCGGGCCTGTGGCCGCCCCAGTACCTGCGGGGACGACTGTGAGGGCCAGAAGGGATGTACGCGCAGTGGCTGAAGTGATAGCAGTAGCCATCGGGGGCGCCCTTGGGGCGCTCTCTCGTTTTGCCGTGGCCACATGGATTCGGCAGTCTTGGTCATCTCCGTTCCCCGTCGCTACCTTTGGAGTCAACGTGACGGGGTCACTGGCCCTTGGTTACGTTCTCACCGTTTTCGCTCCCAGACCCGCCGGGTCGGTCTGGGCGGCCTTGCTGGCAACAGGCTTTCTGGGCTCATTCACGACGTTCTCCACGTTTTCATGGGAAACGGTGGCCCTAATTCGCAGCGGATCTGTCAGTCAGGCCTTGCTCTACGTGGGCCTCAGCTTGGCGCTCTCCCTCGTAAGCGTTCTCGTCGGTATGTCCCTCGGTCACAGGACGCTGAGTTGAGCCGCCTCTTCTCACGCCTGACTGGCGGGTCGTAGCTGCAAGCCGCTCACGGAGTTGCTGCAGACCGTTGTTAGGCCGCAGCCTGAAACCCATGTGGAAAAGAGCAACGCCCTCCGGAAATCGGGTTCCGGAGGGCGTTTTTGCTGGTGGGGACGCGCGGACTCGAACTGCGTGGCTTTTCTGCCCATGTCCACAGGTGTCCACGACTGGCTTCACAATGGGATTTTCGGCACTTCTGCCATTCTGTCCGCCACACCCACGCTTCAATGCTCATTGCCGCAGGCACCGACATCCTCACCGTCTCCAGGCGGCTCGGGCATGAGAATATCCGAATCACCCTGGACCTATACGGCCACCTGCTCCCGGGCCAGGATGAAGCCGCCGCTGCTGCGATGGATCGGCTCACCGCTCTTTGGCAGTAACGCGAACGATAGGCAGTACATTGGCAGTACAACGGCGCCAAAAACGGCCACAGCAAAAAGCAAGGCCCTTCGGAAATCCGCTTCCGAAGGGCTTTTTGCTGGTGGGGACGCGCGGACTCGAACCGCGGACCTTCACGATGTCAACGTGACGATCTAACCAGC
>LZRQ01000124.1 GCA_002159155.1 Firmicutes bacterium ZCTH02-B6 | reverse complement strand
CCCGCCGCTGAGCAGTGTCGACTTGCAGGCCGAGAAGCTGGGCCGGGAAGCCGCGGCCATGTTGCTGGACGTCATCGAGGGGGCGGTGGCGGGCCCCGCACGGCGGCTTGTGCCCCACATGATCGTGGGGCGCCAATCGGCCTGATGGACGTGACCAGTAGGTACCAGGGAAAGGTGGAGAACCGGTGGCGGACAACGTGCGCAAGACCGTCTACGTAGTGCCCCACACGCACTGGGATCGGGAGTGGTACGAGCCGTTTCAGGTGTTCCGGGCGCGCCTTGTGCGGGTGCTGGATCACGCCATAGGCGTGCTGGGCCGGGACACCCGGTTTCGCCGGTTTGTGCTGGACGGGCAAGCCGTTATCCTTGAGGATTACTTGGAGGCGCGGCCGGAACGGGAGCCGGACATCCGGCGGCTCGTGCAGGACGGGCGCTTGCGCATCGGGCCGTGGTACGTGCTGGCCGACGAGTTTTTGGTGAGTCCAGAAGCTCTCATTCGCAACCTCTCCATCGGGCGCCGGGTCGCACAACGCTTTGGGCGGCCCATGCCGGTGGGATATACGCCCGACCCCTTTGGCCATATCGCCCAGCTGCCCCTCATCCTGCACGGTTTTGGCCTGGACGCCGCCGTTTTCCAGCGGGGCGTCGGCGACGAAGCGGAGCGCCTGGGCCTCGAGTTCATCTGGGAAGCGTCCGATGGCTCCTCGGTGCTGGCTATCCAGCTGCCTGCCACGTATTCGGCCGTGGCGGGCTTAGGCCACGCCACGTGGGATTACGAGGAGGGCGGGGCGTATGACGCCGACCTGGCGGTCCGGCACGTGCGGACGATTTTGTTCGGTGACGTTGATCCCCCTGACGAGCTGCCGTTTTGGCTGAAGCTGCCCTTCTCGCGCCTCCGAGGCGACGGTTTGGCGGGCCGCAGCCGCTCCCAGGCGCTGCTTTTGCCCAATGGGACCGACCACCTATATTTACAGGAAGATTTGCCCGACGTTATCGAGGAGCTGGCACGGGCCCTTCCTCAGGTGGACTGGGTGCTGGGGGACTTGGAGGAGTATTTGGACCGGGTGCGGGAGACGGCAGGTCCCCTCGAGCGCTACCGGGGCGAGTTCCGCGGTTCCCGCTACCACCACATTCTCTCGGGCGTCCTCTCGAGCCGGGCTTACCTAAAGCAGGCCAACGACAGGGCGCAGCAGCTCTTGGAGCGGTACGCGGAGCCGTTGGTGGCCTTGGCCCGGGCAGCGGGTGGGTACGACGCCTCGGCCCTCCTCGAGCAAGCTTGGAAACTCTTGATCAAAAACCACTTCCATGACTCCATTTGCGGCTGCTCCGTGGACGCGGTGCACCGGGAGATGGTGAGCCGCTTCGCCTCGGTCACGCAGATCGGGGAAACCGAGGCGCGGCGAGCGCTGGCGAGGCTGGTGGGCGGGACGTTGCCGGGCGTCGTGCCCGAGCCTGCGCCGGAGGCCACCCTGGCGGTGTTTAACCCGCTGCCGTACGCCCGGGAATCCGTCGTGTCTTACACCGTTTACGTGCCGGAAGGTATGGGCGACGCGGTATCGGTGCTGGACCCAAGCGGCTGTCCGCTGCCGGTGCAGCGGGAAGTGGAGACCGTATTTGCGCATGGGCGCAGCGACCGCCGGGTGGACCGCGTGACCCTCATGGCCGCCGTGCCGATGCCCGCCCTCGGCGTCTCCTGCCTCAAGGTTGCTGCCGCGGCGGATGCGGCAGTCACGGGCCAGGTGGCGGCTGCGGCGTCGGAAGCAGGAGCCGGGGCGCAAACGGACTTTTGGGCGGTGGCTCCGGATCCCGCGGGGCTGGCGGCGTCCAAGGCGGATGTGCGGGTCGATCACCACGCACTGGAGAACGAGTACCTGCGGTTTGAACTAGGGCCCGAAGGGCCTGTCCTGATCGACAAGGCGACTAAGCGGCGCCACGTCCTGCGGCTGAGGTTTGAGGATGTGGCCGATGCCGGCGACAGTTACGATTTCTCCCCCCTGCCCGGGGATGCACCCATTGTGATAGACCGGCCCGCTGCCCCGGCGCGCATCGTGAGACCAGGTCCGGTGGTTGGAGCGCTGGCCGCCGAGTACCGGTTTTCCGTCCCGGCACGGCTGTCGGCGGACCGCTCGCGGCGGGAAGGCCTGGTCGAATTGCCTGTGGAGGTCGTCTTCCAGCTCGAGCGCGGCGCCCGGGCGCTGCACGTCTACGTCAGCCTTGACAACACGGCCGAGGATCACCGTCTGCGCCTCGTCGTGTCGTCGGGCGTGCAGGCCGACTACGTCTGGGCCGGCGACTCCTTTGTGTGGCTGCGCCGTCCCGTGCGCCCGCCCAAGGGCGAAGGCTGGTACCAAAAGCCCCAGCCGACGGCCCCCATGCGGCACGCGGTGGCTGTTTCATCAGGGGAGGCCGGCTTCGCGGTCATGGCCCGGGGGTTGAAGGAGTACGAGGCGATCCCGACCGCCAGCGGTGTGGACTTGGCCGTGACGCTTTTGCGCTGCGTCGGATGGCTTTCGCGGGACGACCTCTTGTCCCGTCCCGAAGGCGCCGGACCGAGCCTCCCGGTGCCCGAGGCCCAGTGCCTGGGGACGCACCGCTTTGAACTGGCCTTGATGCCCTTCTCGGGGCCGTATTGGCAGAGCCCGTTGCTAAGGGAACTCGATGCCTTTGTGACGCCGCCCATGGCTCAAGCCGTCGTCCTGCGGCCAGCGGCGGACCGTGGTGAGGCCCGCGCCGCTGCGGGGGCCTCTCCGGCTCCGGCCGCCCCCTCCGATACGGGCGGTAGTTTCCTGGAAGTGAGCTCGCCGCTGCTCCTCTCGGCGCTGAAGCCCGCCGACGAGCGAGACAGCGTCATCGTGCGCATCTGGAATCCCGCTCCCGAACCGGTGGAAGGGTGGATTCGCATCGGCCGCGGGCGTCCGGCCGTGTACGCCGTGCGGCTGGATGAGACGCGCCTGGGCGAGGAGCGGCTGGCGCTGGACGCCGACGGCCGGCTGCGGGTCGCCTTGCCCCCCGGCGGGGTGTGCAGCTATGAACTGGTGGACTGGTGCTTGTGACCTTGAAGGGAGGTGGTGTGTCCGCGGCGATCGGGTGACGCAGCAAAGGGCACGTCGAGGCGAAGCGGAGAGGACAACCGGATAGGACGAGGACCGAAGAAGGAGGTAGGTGGAGCAATGTACCGTCGTTGGATGGCCGTGGCGCTGGCGCTGGTGCTGACCCTTGCCATGGCGGGCAGCGTGTTCGCACAGTCGGTCACCATCATCGCCCGCGCGGTCGAAGGCGGCGTCAACTCCCACATCGTCACGTGGATTCACGAGTCGGTCTTCCCGGCATTCCAAGAGAAAATGCGGCAGCAGGGCCGCGAGGTGGAGCTGCGGTTCATTCAGTTCGGCGGCTCCGACGAGGCTCTCAAGCAGCAGTACGCGCTGGACTTGAGCGTGGGCGCGGGCGCCGACATCATGGCGTTTGACGGCTTTTGGGTACCCGAGTTCGTTGAGGCCGGCTATTTGAAGCCGCTGGATGAGGTGGCGGGCCCCGGCGTTTGGAACTGGGAAGGCTGGGCGCACATCCCCGAAGGACTGCGGGGCCTGTTGGGCTTCGACGGTAAGGTCTTTGGCCTTGGCCTCGGCACCGACGTACGCAAGCTCTACTACCGGGCGGACCTGTTTGAGCAGGCCGGCATCCCTGTGCCTTGGGAGCCCAAGTCCTGGGAGGACGTCCTGGAAACCGCCCGCATCCTGAAGCAGCGCTTCCCCGGGTCGACGCCGCTGCAGATCAACGCCGGGACGTCCATGGGCGAAGCCACCACCATGCAGGGCTATTTCATGGTCTTGCTCGGGACCGGGATCCACATGTACGACTTCGAGCAGGGCAAGTGGATCGTGGAGCACCCGGGCATCCTCGACGCGCTGAACCTGTACAAGCGGATTTACGTGGATGAGGGTCTTGGCGACCGGCGCATGCAGCTGCTCGCACAGGGCCGTGAACAGAGCTTCGCCGCCTTCCGGGATGGCCGGATCATGATCCTGGCTGAGGGCGACTGGTTCTGGCGCTCCGTCGTCGCACCCGGCAGCGAGTGGGAGCCCGCGGGCGGCCGCAACGCGGTGGTGCGCTGGGCGCCGTTCCCGGCCAAGGAGCCCGGTGCTGGTTATGGCGGGACCGACTTCGTCTCCATCTCGGGCGGCACTGGGTACGTGCTTAATCCCTTCAGCAAGAACCCGGACCTCGCGTGGGAGCTCTTGAGCTTTATGTTCAGCACCGAGATGATGCTCAAGCTGCAGGAGCTGCAGCCGGGCATCCGGATCCGTGACGACGTGCCCGTCATCACCGATCCCGTCATGAGCGCCATGGCGGAGAAGCTGCTGCCGGTGTCCACCGTGCGCCCGCAGTTGCCCGCCTACCCGCGGATCAGCGTGGAGGCGCAGCTCATGACCGAGCGCGTCATCACCGGCGAGATGACGCCCGAGGAGGCCATGAAGGCTTACGCCGAGGCCGTCGTTGAGCTGGTCGGTGAGGAGAACGTCATTCGGGTGAAGTAACTGGCCGCGGGCGGTGGGGGCGCTGGCTCCCGCCGCCCGCAAATTTTCTCGGCTGGCCGCTTGCCCCCGGAAGCGAAGGCGGCAACGGTGGCCGGCGTGCAGCTGCTTTGGCGTTGGGAGGGATTCGCGGTGCGGCGAGACCAAGTCGCCCTCCTGTCTGGCCGGATGGGCTTGACGTTTCTCAGCCCCGCCCTGCTGTTTATCATCTTGTTCCTCCTGTTTCCCTTCGTCTGGGTCGTGGTCATCAGCTTCACCGACCGGACGTTGCTCGGAGCATCGGCGGTCTCGCCGGAGTTCGTGGGCCTGCGCAACTATCTGCAGCTCTTCAACCCGGAGCGGTGGATGCGCCGGGGGGAGTTTGGCTATTCGCTTTATTTGACACTCATCTTTGTGGCGGGGTCCGTCGCCGGGCAGATGGGGCTTGGCATCATTTTGTCGCTGCTCTTTTACCGGCGCGAAGGCGTCTTAAAGGAAGTGATGTACACGCTGGTGACGCTGGCGTGGATCTTGCCCGAGGCGGCCATGGCTTTTACGTGGAGCGCGTTTTTTGACCGGGACGCGGGCACGCTCAACGCCATCTTGGGCTGGTTTGGGCTGGGGCCCTACGACTGGCTGCTGGATTACCCGCTCTTGTCCATCATCATTTTCAACATCTGGCGTGGAACGGCGTTCTCGATGCTTCTCATGACGGCGGCCCTAGGGAGCATCCGACCTTCCTATATTGAAACCGCCATGGTGGCCGGCGCGAGCCCCTGGCAGCGTTTCCGGGACATCATGTTCCCGTTGGTGCGGCCGCAGTTCCTGACGGGTCTGGTGCTCATTACCCTGTGGACCTTCAACGTGTTCTCGCCGTTCCTCTTGACCCAGGGCGGCCCCGCTTTCCAGACCGAGATCGTGGCCATCCACACGTACCGGGTGGCGTTCCGGTTTTATGAGTTTGGGCGCGGCAGTGCCATCGCCGTGGTGGTCATGGTCATCAACCTGATCCTGGCCAGCGTGTATCTGCTCAGCCAACGCCGGCAGGGGGTGCGTGCCCGATGACGCTGGTGAAACACGTTTTGGCCCGCATTGGCTTCTATGTCTTGGTGGCCGTCGTGGGAAGCTTCTTCGCACTGCCGCTGTTGTGGCTGTTCACGGCGCCGTTCCACGGCCAGGCGACGTTGTCTGTGCAGATCCCGACGCAGCCGACGTTGGCCAACTTCGCGGCCGTGTTCCGCAACACCTTTGCGGTACGGGCGCTGCTGCAAAATAGCGTCATCCAGGCTGGCGGCGCCATGATCCTGACGACGCTGGTCGCGAGTTTGGCCGCGTATGCGCTGGCCCGGGTGCGCCTGCCCGGCCGGGACGTGCTGGTCTACATCCTGATCCTGTTCTCCTCGGTCGTGACCGGCACTGCGGCCATGGTGCCCATCTTCCTGCTCATCTACAACCTGGGGCTCATCGACACGCACCTGGGCGTGATTTTGGTCTTTACCGGCGGGCTTTTGCCTACCGCCATCTTCATCATGCGGGATTTCGTGGCGGGGCTGCCGCGGTCGCTGGAGGAGTCGGCGATGGTGGCTGGGGCTGGCTCATGGCAGATCTTGCGCCAAATCGTGTTGCCCCAGGTGCGGCCGGGTATGATGGTGATCGCCGTCTGGGCGTTCGTGAACGTGTGGGGCGGGTTTTTGATCCCTTTCATTCTGTTGCGCAGTCCCGACAAGATGCCCGCCTCGGCCGCCACTTACTCCTTTTACACCGAATCCGGCACTCCGGTGATCACGCTCATCTCGGCGTACGCGCTGCTGTACGTGATCCCGGCGCTGGCGCTGTATCTCTTTGTCAACTGGCGCTATGGGTTTAAGTTCTTCGGCGGCATCAAGAGCTGAGGGTTGTGCGGTGCCGGATTGAATGGAGGGGAGGGGGCGGCCGGTGGCTGCCCTCGCCCCTTCGCCCCAACCCGGCTCGAGCGCTCTCTCGTATAGCTCTTTAGCCTCGGCGGCCCGGATAACATCGTCAACCTAGACAGTCCCGAGGGTTTCCTCACGGCGACGCCGCCGCCTTCTGCCGAACCCTTGGTGGCAGCTAGGCGTTGTAGGCCGCCTCGAGGGTTGCAATGTCGATTTTGACCATCTGCAGCAGCGCGGCGAACACCCGCTGGACCCGGGCCGGATCTTTGTCCCGCATCATCTCTTCAAAGGCCCTTGGCAGGATCTGCCACCGTACGCCAAACCTGTCGGTAAGCCATCCGCACGCTTGCTCCTGGCCTCCATCCCGCAGGAGCGCGTGCCAATACCGGTCCAGCTCCGCCTGGTCCTCACACAGCATGACGAAGGAAACGGCGTCGTTGAACGGGTGGTGCGGACCGGCGCTCATGGCCTGGAAGCGCTGGCCGAACAAGGAGTATTTTCGCCGGCCGAACTGTCATGGAGGCAGGCCCCGTCCTCCTTGTATGGTGTCCGTGCCTTCGCCTTAGACGGCTTGTTCCCTTTGGCCGATCTCATGCTTGACGGTCTCGCGAAGCGCCGGACAAGCGGTGGGCGACGAAAGGCGCTGTAACGAGTACCACGAGGAAACGCAGCAGCTGAATGGAGAGGACCAACGCCGCGTCGGCTCCGAGATCCAGCGACGTGGCCACCATCGCCTCCAAGCCCCCCGGTGCCGTGGCCAGGAAGGTGGTGACAAGGGGAATCCCCGACACCTGGGACAGGAGCAGCGCCGATAAGCCCGACACGAGAATCAGGGCGAACACCAGCGGTACGGCCCACAGCGCCGCCTTGCCGGCCCTGACGATGGCTGGCCGATCGAACTGCAGTCCTGCCCACATGCCCACGACCACAAAGGCTGCCGTGATAAACCACGGGGAGATGGTCGCGCCGGGATAGCCCAGGGCCCCGGCCGTCACCAGGAGGGTCATCGGCACCAGCAGCGTAGCGGCCGGGAGAACCAGAGTCCTGCCCACCCATAGGCCCAAGAGCACGCTTCCCCAGGTCAACGCATGCGACAGCAGTCCTTCTGGCCCGGTGTCTCTCCCCATTATGGAGAGAGCCGGATCTGGCGCAGGAAGGCTTCCATCCAAATCCGGGGAGAGCCCTGCGGAGGCCAGCAGTGAGGCGGCAAACGGCGCCGCGAGGACGACGATCGTCAGCCGCAGGTACTGCAAGGTTGACACGAGGCGAGGATCCGCCCGCAAGTCGCGGCTCAGCGCCACGACGGCGGAGGCAGCGCCGGGCAGGAAACTGAGGACGCCCGTGATCGGGTCCATCCGGGCGAGACGAGCAAAAAGCAGACCCGTCCCGACGCTGGCCGCGAGCAGCACGAGGACGGTGCTCAACGCGCCACCGAGTGCTTCCTGGAGCGTCTGCAGCACCTGGGGCGTCACGTTCTCCGCCAAGTTGGCCCCGAGCAGCGCCGAGGCCGCGCGCTGCAGCCACTGGGGTACGCCCGGTGTCGCCGGCCCGAATGAGCGCCACAGCATGGCGACCACCAAGGGGCCCACGAGCCACGGGGCGGGGACGTGTACTTGCTGCAAAACCCATGCCCCGCCGATGCCAGCCGTCGCCACGGCTGCCAACGCGAACGTGCCGGTGGCCATCCCCGAAGGCTGGTGAGCGTGCTGAACACTGGCCTTCTGCCGCTTGGCGAAGAATTGATTCAA
This sequence comes from Firmicutes bacterium ZCTH02-B6, assembly GCA_002159155.1. Classification (GTDB taxonomy): domain Bacteria; phylum Bacillota; class Limnochordia; order Limnochordales; family ZCTH02-B6; genus ZCTH02-B6. Next base: position 2,567 of record LZRQ01000124.1, on the reverse strand, counting down.
CGCCGGTCCTTCTTTGCTGGGGACGTTACCGCTGGGTGCGGAACTTTCCAGCGTGTACTTTCTATTCGGCCGTTCCAGCCGTGCTTCCTGGCTTGTGTTCCAACGGAGGGGCCGGCTCCCTTTCAGGCGGGCTGGTGAACCGGGAGGCCGATGAAACGCTGGACGGTTGAGGGAATGTGACCTTCGGTGCCGAAGTACTTGTTATCACATGCCATACTGGGGCGCGAATACGTGGAACTCCGCAGCAGGACAGAGAGGAGTCTGCCATGGCCATCTGGATTATTCTCGGCATTGTGGTTGTCGTCGGGTTGTATTGGATTAGCCAGTACAACGCCTTCGTGCGCCTGCGCAACTGGATCGAGGAAGCGTGGGCACAGATCGATGTGCAGCTCAAGCGGCGGTACGACCTGATACCCAATTTGGTCGAAACCGTGAAGGGGTATGCGAAGCATGAGCAAGAGACGCTGCAGAAGGTCATCGAGGCCCGCAACCGGCTCATGACGGCCCACGGCCGGGCCGAGCAGATGGAAGCCAACGACCAGTTGAACGGCGTCCTCAAGAGTCTTTTCGCCCTGCAGGAGGCGTACCCGGACCTCAAGGCCCACCAAGGTTTCAACAAGCTGCAAGAACAGCTCGAGGGCACCGAGAACAAGATCGCCGCGGCGAGGCAGCTGTACAACCGCACCGTGATGCAGTACAACACGAAGCTGGAGTCGTTTCCCAGCAACATCGTCGCCAACGTGCACGGTTTCAAGCGGGCGGAGATGCTCCAGGCTGCCGAGGAAGAGCGGCGGGCAGTACGGGTGGAGTTTTAGTGCCCACTCGTCCGAGGGCCGCATCGCTGCGACGGCCAGAGTCCTCGTGAAGCGTTCGTAGCGGAGTCTTAAAGGAACGATGCTTCTCCACGCGCAGATTGAGTCCAACAAGCGGAAAACGGTCCTCCTGGTGGGCCTGTTCTTGGTTTTCTTCGCGGCGGTCGGTGCCGCTTTCGGCGTCGTTGCCACTGATGATCCCGTTGCCGGCCTCGTCATCGCGGCTGTCATCGGCGCCGTCTATGTCCTGCTCATGACCAAGGCAGGGACACAGGTGATAATGGCCATGAACGGGGCCCGGGAGGTCAAATCAGAGGACGAGAACCCGTTTCTCTGGAATACCGTCGAGGCGCTGTCCATCGCTGCCCGGGTCCCCATGCCTAAGGTTTACATCATCGACGATCCTAGCCCCAACGCCTTTGCCGCGGGCATGACACCGCAAAACGCGGCCGTCGCGGTGACGACGGGGCTGCTGGAGCGGCTTAACCGCCAGGAGATCGAAGGCGTGCTGGCCCACGAGGTGGCCCACATCCAGAATTACGACGTGCGACTGGCGACGACGGCGGTCGCCCTCGTGGCGGTGGTCGGCATCTTGAGCGATCTGGCCATGCGCCTGGTATGGTACGGCGGCGGCCGCTCCCGGCGCCGGCGCAGCGGCAAGGAAAGTCAGGGCCAGGCCGTCATGTACCTTATCGCTCTCGTGTTCTTGCTCTTGTCGCCTCTCATCGCGGTGTTCCTGCAGTTGGCCATTTCCAGAAACCGGGAGTACCTCGCCGATGCGACCGGTGCCGAGCTGTGCCGCAATCCAGGGGCTTTGGCGTCGGCCCTGCGCAAGATTTCGGCGGCGCCCGAGCCGGTCAGCGCGGCGTCCCGCACGTGTGCAGCCCTTTACATCTCTGACCCTACAAAGAAGAGGACCCGCGCCTGGGCCAGCTGGTGGTCGACGCACCCGCCGGTGGAAGAGCGCATCCGGCGGTTGGAGCAGATGATGTAAGGGGGCGGTTGGGGACCGAAGGCCGATGAGAGCGATGACGAAAGGTAACGACGAGTGCGGCAGTTGCGGCAGGGAATCGTCGGAAGGCTGCCTAATGAGGTGAGCAGGGAGGAGGCATTGCCGCCATGCAGATGAAAGTGGCCGACATCTACACGCGGAACCCTGTCGTCGTTGACCCGGAGACGTCCGCTCCGCAGGCGCGCAAGCTCATGGAGGAGCACAAGATTCGCCGCTTGCCGGTGGTGGACAACGGGAAGCTGGTGGGCATCGTCACGTTGTCGGACCTGCTCAAGGCCGCGCCGTCGCCGGCCACGAGCCTCTCTATCTGGGAGCTCAATTACCTCCTCGACCGGGTCAAGGTCAAGGAGATCATGACCCGCGACGTCGTCACGACCACGCCGGAGACCGATTTGAAAGCCGTGGCATCGGTAATGGCCGAGCGCAAGATCGGGGGCCTGCCGGTGGTCGAAAACGGCCAGGTCGTCGGGATTATCACCGAGTCCGACGTGTTCCGGGCGCTGGTCAGGCTTCTGGACGCTTCCTAGCCTGGCAGGCGCCGTTGGACGATTCAAGAACCTGGGCGAAGGCGGACGCAAGGCGTACTAAAAGAGATAGCCAAGGGGAGAGCCTGGATGGCGGGCTGGCCGTGGTGTAAGAAGCCCGGTCTGCCCGCCTATTTTGCCAGACGGCCCAGCAGCTCTGCGGCCTTGCCGCGTACGACAATGTCGGCCGCGTGGTCGTAAGGGGTGGGGGTCAGGTTC
>LZRQ01000123.1 GCA_002159155.1 Firmicutes bacterium ZCTH02-B6 | reverse complement strand
CCTATGCGCGATCCACGGGCCAACTGTGATGCAGGAACCGTCCCCCGGGCGGGGAACATGCACGTTTCAGAGGGGGGCGATGAATGAGCCGCCGGGTTCCACAAGGCTTGCGGGTGCGGGTCGCCCTGGTCTTTTTGGGCATGACGTTTTTGGCCGTGCTGGCGTGGCTGCGGCTTGGTTGGCTGCAGCTGGTCGAGGGCAGCCACTACCGCACCTTGGCCCTCGAGCAGCGCTACCGCGCCGAAAACCTCGTGGCCGAGCGGGGGGCGATCTACGATCGCAACGGCGTACCATTGGCCGTCACGGTGCAGGGGAACGCGGTGTACGGGGTTCCGGCCGCGGTGGAGAATCCGGCTCGAGCAGCAGCCCTGCTCTCCCCGCTCTTGAGGGAACCCGCTGCCGAGTTGGAGCGGCGGCTCAGCCAAGACTCCCCGACGGTGTGGCTTGCCGTCCGGCTTGATCCGGAGACGGCGGCGGCGGTCGAACGGCTTAATCTAAACGGCGTCTATGTGGTTCAGCGGCCGCAGCGGGATTATCCCCACGGCACACTGGCCGCCGACATCCTCGGCTTCACCGGCCTCGACAACCAGGGATTGGCGGGGCTCGAATTCCACTACGAATCCGTGCTGCGGGGTGTGCCAGGACGTCATTTCAGCGAGCGGGATCCAAGAGGGCGCGCCATCCCGGGGGGCTTGAGCCGCGTGGTCGAAGCCGTCCCTGGACATGACCTCATCCTGACCTTGGACCGGGTGCTGCAATACATGGTCGAGCAAGAGCTCGCGCAGGGGGTGGCGGCGGCGCGGGCCGAGTGGGGCCTAGCCATCCTCATGCGTCCCCACACGGGGGAAATCCTCGCGATGGCCACGTATCCTAGCTTTGACCCGGCGAAATGGTCCGACTATCTGCCCCGGGCTTACCGGAACCGGGCGGTCACGGACCAGTTCGAGCCCGGTTCCACCCTAAAGTTGTTCACCGCTGCGGCAGCTCTCGAAGAAGGCGTTGCAACCATCGATACCGTGCTGGACGCGCCGGGCCAGTTGCGCATCGGCGGCGGCATCGTTCACTGCTACTCCCCATCCGGCTATGGATCGCTCACGCTGGCGGAGGCCATCGCGAAGTCGTGCAACACCGCGTTTGCATACTTGGGCGCCGAGATGATCGGCGGCCAGACACTGGCCCGCTATCTCCAAGCTTTTGGCTTCGGCGGGCGCTTGGGCGTCGACTTGCCCGGCGAGGCCGCCGGGAGTGTGCCGACCCCGGGCCGTATCGCCGGAGAAACGTTGCGTTGGGCCAACGTTTCCTTCGGCCAGGGAATTGCGGTCACGCCGGTGCAGTTGGCCGCTGCCACCGCCGCCATCGCCAACGGTGGGGTCCTGATGCGGCCCTACGTCGTCCAGGCGATCCGTGCTCCCAGCGGCGACGTCATCGAAGACCGGCAGCCGACGCCATTGCGGCGAGTCATTTCGGAGGAGACCGCCCGGGAGATCACCCAGGCCATGGAGATGGTCGTATCACAAGGAACGGGCACACGAGCGCGCCTCCCCGGCTACCGGGTGGCCGGCAAAACGGGTACCGCCCAGATACCGGAAAACGGGGTTTACGGCAGCAAGCGACTGGCCTCTTTCGTCGGTTTCGCACCTGCGGAGGCGCCAGAGCTGGTGGGCGTCGTCATGCTCTACGACGTCCAGCAGGACACCGCCGAGGGGGGCCGCTGGGCGGCGCCGGTCTTTGCCGAGATCATGGACAGGGCCCTCAAGCACCTGGGTGTCCCACCGCGGCCGGACGTGTAGGCCAATCGCCAGCCCACGTGCGCCTGGTCCTTGTCGCCGGGTCGGCGGTCCAGCCATAACACGTGCCAGGTAAGGAGAGGATACTGGCAATGGTCATCACAGGTTGTCTCTTGGTCGGGATCGGCATCGGGATGATTGCCGGCGACACCGGCGCGGGGGCCCTCATCGGGCTCGGCATCGGTTTCCTCGGCGAGGCCCTATTTGGCCGCGGCCGCATGCCCTGGACTCGTAGCCGCTCCTCGGACTAACCGCAGGCATGGCAAGGCTCGACGAACGGCACAACCACCGTCGCCAGAGCAAAATGAAAGGCAGGCCCCACTCGGAGCCTGCCTGAGCTTACAGCTTACTTCGCGGCCCCCTTAGTGGCCGGCGTTGCGGTCATGCAGCGGGTGCCGCTGGTCTTCCTCCTCGACGCCCACGGCTTGCAGGCGAGCCATCGCCCGCTTCAGCGCCAGTTCCGCCCGGACATAGTCGATGTTCGCCGCCCGCGTCCGCAGCCGGTGTTCGGCACGCCGCTTGGCTTCTTGCGCCCGCAACACGTCGATCTCCTCGGCCAGTTCCGCGGTGTCCGCCAACACGGTCACTTTGTTGTCGGTCACCTCAAGGAAACCGCCGCTCAGCGCGAGTCGCTGCTTCGCGCCGTGGGCAGGACCATAGTGGAGCACGCCGATGGCGAGCCCACAGACCAACGGGGCATGGTTGCTCATAATGCCCAGGTACCCGTCGGTCGCCGGCACGATGACCGACTCCACTTGCGTATGCAGCACCTGCCGGTACGGCGTGACCACTTCCAGCTCGAGCATGTGCCCGCTTCCCCCTCACTGCTGCGCGTGGGGACTTGCGCCCGCGCCGCGCCGCCGCGTGTTACGCGGCCTGCTCCGCCAGCAACCGCTTGCCCCGCTCCACCGCTTCGTCGATAGTGCCGACCATGTAGAAGGCGGCTTCGGGCAAATCGTCGTACTTGCCCTCGAGGATCCCCTTGAATCCCCTCACCGTCTCCTGCACCGGGACATACTTGCCCGGCTGGCCGGTAAACGCCTCGGCGACGAACATGGGCTGGGACAGGAAGCGCTCGATCTTGCGCGCCCGGGCCACCAGCAGCTTGTCGTCGTCGGACAGTTCGTCCATGCCCAGAATGGCGATGATGTCCTGGAGTTCCTTGTACCGCTGCAGCACCTGCTGCACGCCACGGGCCACGTTGTAGTGCTCCTCGCCCACGATCTCCGGCGTGAGGATGCGGGACGTCGACGCCAGCGGGTCCACCGCAGGGTAAATGCCTTTCTCCGCAATGCGCCGCTCCAGGTTGGTCGTCGCGTCCAAGTGGGCAAAGGTCGTGGCGGGCGCCGGGTCGGTGTAGTCGTCGGCCGGGACGTAGATGGCCTGGATCGAGGTAATCGACCCCTTGCGCGTCGTCACGATTCGCTCCTGCAGCTGGCCCATCTCAGTGGCCAAAGTCGGCTGGTAACCGACCGCGCTCGGCATGCGGCCCAACAGCGCCGACACTTCCGAACCCGCCTGCACGAAGCGGAAAATGTTGTCGATGAACACCAGAACGTCCTGGCCTTCGGAGTCCCGGAAGTGCTCTGCGATGGTCAGGGCGGTCAAGCCGACCCGCAGACGGGCACCGGGCGGCTCGTTCATCTGGCCGAACACCATCGCCACTTTGTCCAGAACGCCCGCTTCCCGCATTTCATGGTAGAGCTGGTTCCCCTCACGGGTCCGCTCGCCCACGCCGGCGAACACGCTGAAACCGCCGTGCTCGTAGGCGATGTTGCGGATAAGCTCCATGATCAAGACCGTCTTGCCGACGCCTGCACCGCCAAAGAGGCCGATCTTCCCGCCCCGCGGGTACGGCGCCAGCAGGTCGACGACCTTGATGCCGGTCTCCAGCATCTGAGTTGCCGGCTCCACCTCATCCACCGCCGGCGCGGGCCGGTGAATCGGAAGCCGCACTTCCGCGTCGATCTCGCCCTGCTGGTCAATGGCTTCGCCCAGTACATTCATGACGCGGCCCAGAACTTTGCGGCCAACGGGCACCGAAATCGGCCCGCCAGTATCCACTGCCCGCATGCCTCGCACCAGGCCGTCGGTGGACGCCATGGCCACGCAGCGCACCGTGTCGTTACCCAGGTGCTGAGCAGCCTCCAGCACCAGGTGAATCTTGCGCTCGTCATCTTCGTAGTCAATGCGAAGCGCGTTGTTTAGGTCCGGGAGCTGACCGGGGGGAAACTGGATGTCCACGACCGGCCCCATGACCTGGACCACGCGACCGACTCGCTTCTCGTTGTCGCTCATGGCTCTTGCCTCCTTAACACCTGTGGCCTGGCCGCCCGCAATGGCCCATAAGGCGGTGGCCGATGGTCAAACGCTGCCGAGGTTGAGAGCCTCGGCCCCGCCGACGATTTCCGCAATCTCCTTAGTAATCGCCGCTTGCCGCGCCCGGTTGAACGAGAGCGTCAGCGTGCGGATCATCTCCGTGGCGTTGTCCGTTGCGGCGCGCATAGCCCGCATGCGGGCCGCGTGCTCGCTGGCCTTGGCCTCCAGCAGCGCCCGGTACACCTGCATATCCACATGCCTCGGCAGCAGGAGCCCCAACACCTCCGCGGGCGAAGGCTCGTAAATGTACTCCGCCGCCTCGCCCTCGGCAGACACGCCAGGCTGCTCCGCCTCCGCCTGCACCGCCTCGTCCTCCGCCACCAAGCCGCTCAAGGGCAAGAGACGTACGACGACCGGCCGCTGAGACCCGGTGCTGATAAACTGGGTGTAGATGAGGTTGACCTCATCAAACTGCCCGGACACGTACAGGTCCGTCAAAGCCCGAGAGATTTCCCGCGACCGCAAAAAATCGATGTCATCACCGAGGAAGAGGTACTCCGAGTGAATCGGCCGCCCGCGCCGGTGGAAATGGTCTCGACCCTTTCGTCCGACGCAGATAAGCGCCCATTCCCGCTGCTCCGCCGCCAGCTCCTGCTCGGCGCGGCGGATCAGGTTGGTGTTGTAGGCACCCGCAAGACCGCGGTCGGCGGTGATGACCACGTAAGCCACGCGCTTGGCCGCCCGGCCTTCAAGCAGCGGGTGGCGGAACGCCTTCTTACCGCCCGCCTGGGCACGGTTGGCTTTGACCAGGCGGGTCAAAACCTCCTCAAGCTTTTGCGCGTACGGCCGCGCGGCCAGCACGCTAGCCTGAGCCCGGCGCAGCTTGGTGGCGGACACAAGCTCCATGGCCTTGGTGATCTGTTGGATGTTGCGCACGCTGCTGATGCGGCGCTTGATGTCCCGCATCGACTGTCCTGCCAACGGCTGTCACCACCTTCGTCCAGGGGCGCATGGCGCGCCCGCCGGGCTCTAAGCCGACTTGCTGGCCACGAAACGACCCTTAAACTCCACGATAGCCTGCTTAAGCTGCTCCTCGGTTTCCGCAGCGAGCTGCCCAGTGGACCGGATGGCCTCGAGGATTTCCTGCCGCTCCACCCGCATGAAGTTGAGGAAACCAGCTTCCCACTTGCGCACGGATTCGACCGGCATGTCGTCCAGGTAGCCGTTGGTGGCGGCGTAAATCACCACGACCTGCTCCTCGACCGGCATCGGCTGGTACTGGCCCTGCTTAAGGATCTCGACCGTCCGCTCGCCGCGGATAAGGCGGGCCTGTGTTGCCTTGTCGAGATCCGAACCAAACTGGGCGAACGCCGCCAACTCCCGGTACTGCGACAGCTCGAGGCGCAGGTGACCGGCAACCTTCTTCATGGCCTTGATTTGCGCGTCGCCACCGACGCGGGACACCGAGCGGCCCACGTTGATGGCCGGCCGCACACCCGCGTAGAAAAGGTCCGACTCCAGGAAGATCTGCCCGTCAGTAATCGAGATGACGTTCGTCGGAATATAAGCCGAGATGTCGCCCGCCTGCGTCTCGATGATGGGCAGCGCCGTGAGCGAGCCGCCTCCGAGCGCATCGCTCAGCTTAGCCGAGCGCTCCAGGAGACGAGAGTGCAGGTAGAAAACGTCGCCCGGATACGCTTCGCGGCCCGGCGGCCGGCGCAGGAGCAGCGACAGCTCGCGGTATGCAGCCGCGTGCTTGGACAAGTCGTCATAGACGATCAGCACGTGCTTGCCGTTGTACATGAACTCCTCGCCCATGGCCGTGCCGGCGTAAGGAGCCAAGTACAACAGCGGTGCAGGCTCCGAAGCGGTCGCCGAAACCACAATGGTGTAGTCCATCGCGCCGTACTTCTTGAGCGTCTCCACCACACCGGCAACCGTCGACGCCTTCTGACCGATGGCGACGTAAATGCAAATCACGTCACCGCCCCGCTGGTTGATGATCGTATCCACAGCCAGGGCGGTCTTACCGGTCTGGCGGTCACCGATGATGAGCTCGCGCTGACCCCGGCCGATGGGCACCATCGAGTCAATGGCCTTTAGACCCGTCTGCAGGGGCTGATGCACCGCCCGTCGATCAATAACGCCCGGCGCCGGCGACTCTACCGGCCGGAACTTGTTGGTCGTGATGGGCCCCTTGCCGTCCAGCGGCTGGCCGAGCGGGTTGACCACGCGGCCGATGAGGGCCTCGCCTACGGGTACCTCCACAATGCGGCCCGTGCGCTTGACCGTGTCGCCTTCCTTGATGTGCGAGTACGGCCCCAAAATAACCGCGCCGATGTTGTCCTCTTCAAGGTTGAGGGCCATGCCGTACGTGCCGCCGGGAAACTCCAGCAGCTCGCCGGCCATACACTCCTCCAAGCCCCACACGCGTGCGATCCCGTCACCGACCATGATGACGGTGCCGACGTTTTGAACCTCAATGTCCGCCTGGAAGCGCTCGATCTGCTGCTTCAGGATGGCACTGATCTCTTCGGGCCGGATTGACACAACTGTCACCCCACATTCTCAAGTCGGGTCCCGCGCAAGCTCTCCTTCAGCCGCTCGAGACGCCGGGCCACGCTGCCGTCCATGACCAGGTCGCCGATACGCGCGACGACACCGCCGATAATCTCGGGCCGCACCACGTTGCGAATCCGCGCCTGCTTGCCCGTCAAGGCTCCCAGGCGCTGGCGCAAGTTCTCCATCTCCTCATCTGACAAGGGGTGGGCGCTGTGCACCTCGACCTCGACGATGTCCCGCATTTCGTCCGCGTACGCCACAAACTGCTGGTACATCTCGGGCAGAAACCGTTCCCGGCGCTTGCTGATGACGAGCCGCAGAAACAGACGCGTCACGTCCGACACCGGTTCCCCGGCTGCCCGCAGCAGGAGATCCAGCTTGGCGTCGGCCGGGACCCGCTGGCTTTCCACCAGGTCCCGTACGCCGGCATCGCCCCGGATGACCGCCGCCACGCGGCCCATCTCCTGCTCCACCTGATCAAGTACCCCGCGCTCCTGGGCCAAGTCACCCAACGCCCGGGCATAGCGGCGCGCCAGCCGCAGGTTGCTCGTCATTGCACATCCCCCGGGCCGGCCTGAGCGTCCTGGGTCCCTGCCGCCACTTCATCAACAAACTGCTTGACCAGCCGCTTGTGGTCATCGGCCGTTAGCGTCTTGCCGATCAGCTTGCCGGCCGCAAGCACCACCAGATTCGCAACCTCTTCCCGGATGGCGGCGACAGCCGTCTCCCGTTCCCGGGCGATGTCAGCCCGGGCCCGGGCCAACTGCTGCTCGGCCTCCTCCTCAGCCTGCTGCAAAATGCGCTGGCGGGCCTCTTCCGCCTTTCGCACCGCCTCGTCGATGGTCGCTTGGGCCTCGGCCCGCGCCTGCTGCATCTTGGCCTGGTACTCGGCGAGCAGGCGCTCCGCCTCTTCCCGGGATTCGGCGGCTTTCTTCAGCGAGGTCTCAATGAACTCCTCGCGCTTATGCATGATCCCCTGCACAGGCCGCCAGAGAAACTTGTACAAAAGCAGCATGATGATGAGAACGTTGATGGACTGGAACAACCAAGTCCACACATCAAAGGTCAGCGGCTGGCTGGGGCCCTGCCCTTCCGCCGCCACTGCGGCCAGCACTGTCAGCAGCATCGCGCGTTCCCCCTTCGCCGGCGCCCGCACGCGGCGCGGCCGGGGAACGGGCAGCTCGTCCCGTTCCCCGCCCCGCACGGCAAATCATCCGGGCCCCACCACTTGGGCCTCTGGCCCCGGGCAAAATTCCCGGTGGGCGCCCGCAACCTTCCACGCCCGTCGTGCCCGCGCCCTTTGCCCTCAGCTTATCCTTCGAAGCCTTACAGCGAGGTCCACAGCAAAATGGCAATAACGAAGGAGAAGAGCGTAAGGGCCTCCATGAACGCGAGAGCGATCAGCAGGGCCGTGCGCATGTCGCCGGCGGCCTCCGGCTGACGGGACATGGACTCCATAGCCTTGGAGGTCGCCCAGGCCTGGCTCAGCGCGGACGTCATGGCCGGCAGAGCGATCGCCAGGGCCACAGCGAACAGACCAGCAACCGTCATCTTGTGTTTCCCTCCTTTCCCCTCAGCGCGTGTGGCGACGCCGCCACGACTAGCTGCGCGCTAGATGGATTTACGCCGCTCTAGTGGCCGTGGGTTTGAGTGGCCAAATAGGTGCAAGTGAGCAGCGTAAAGATAAACGCCTGAATGAATCCCATGAGCAGCCCCAGCATCATTACGGGCACGGGAAGCACCACGGGAACCAAGACGGCGAGGATCGTGACAACCGTCTTCTCACCGAACATGTTGCCAAACAAACGGATGGCCAGGGAGAAGGGCTTCACGATCTCCTCGAGGATGTTCATAGGCAGCATGATGACGACCGGTGAGACGTAGTTGTGCAGGTATCCCTTGAAGCCCTTTTCCTTGATACCCATGACGTGGGTGAGAACGATGGTGGTGATGGCCAGGGCTGCGGTCGTCATAATGTCCGTCGTCGGCGGCACGAACCCGGGGATGAACCAGGACAAGTTCATGAACAGGATAAACACGAAAAGGCTGCCTACAATCCAGAGATACTTGCGCCCATGTTTGCCCATGGCGCCCTCCAGCAGCCCATAGAGAAATTCAACAACCATCTCGATGAAAACTTGTGCGCCGCGAGGAACCTCGTGAAACCCGCCCCGGGTGAGCAGCTTGACGGCAGCGAAAAGTACGATCATGACGATCCAGGTGTTGATGACGGTGGAGGTAATGGTGACCGGCCCGATGTGGAGCACATCAAAACGGACCAAGTGGTCCATGACCTCGTTCAGCTGCTGGATGATACGATCCAAGCTCCGCTCACCCCTTGCGCCCCAGGGCGGCCTTTGCCGCGTCTCCGAAGTAGACCATTACTTCCGCCAAAACGCCGGTTAGAACCCCAAGCAGCACCTCAAGGCCCAACGGCGCCGCCACCGCGAGGATGACAGCCGACAAAAGCAGCCGCAACATCACCCGCTGCATCAGGCGGTACTGCGCCTGGTCATCCGGCCGGTCGCCCAACGCCCGCATGGCCGAATGCATCATAAAATGATTGACCATGCTGATCGGCGTTCCCGCCAGCACGCCGGCGGCCGCGCCGCGCAAACCTACTCCAAACAGCACCACCGCCGACCCGACGCCAAACACGACGATGGCCCCGAGCCGCCCCCACTGGTTGTCCACCCTCAACGTTCATCCTTTCCCTAAGGCGAATCGGTCCCGCTTGAAGGATCGTCGCCTTCGGGAAAGTTCTCTTTTTCACGATCCCGGACACGCGTGTGCCCTCCACCCGGGCGCGATTCCGCCCCGGAACGTTGGAGGGCCATGACTTCCTTCACCAGCGAGAGCATGCTCAGCACCATGCCCAGCACGATCCCGAGAACCATGAAGACCGGGGCGGTCTGGCTACGCTCATCGAGCCATGTCCCCGCCCGGTAGCCGAGGTAGATGTAAACGGCGGTTGTCAGCACCAAAGAGATACCGATGCTGCCATACCGGCCATAGTCCCCGGCGCCACGCAAGGCCAATCCCCCACTACCCGGGTATGCAAGCGGCCCCATGCGTTCCCGGAACCAACGGCACCTATTATAGTACAGGGTGTGTCACTTTGCAACGTTTCCGCTTTCAATGGTGACACTTGACCCTAGCGCCGCGCGCCGGTTCATGCGCCTGGGTGAAACGCGAAGTCCTGCGGCCATTCGGGCTCCCAGCCAAAGATGTGCTCTAAAGCGTGGGCGATGCGCTCGGACGCTCGCCCGTCCCCGTAAGGATTGGGCGCTGTGGCCATAGCCCTGTAGGCGTCCGGGTCCATAAGCAAGCGCGCCGCTTCCCGCTCGATCTGCTCGGGATCGGTCCCAGCAAGGCGCGCACCGCCGGCTGCGATACCCTCGGGCCGTTCGGTGGTCGTTCGCAGCACCAACACCGGCTTATCCAGGGCCAACGCCTCCTCCTGGATGCCGCCCGAGTCGGTCAGCACCAGGTAGCTCCGCTCCAGCAGGTGGACAAAGTCCAAGTAGTGGGGCGGCTCCATCAGGTACACCCGCTCGTGGCCGGCCAACTCCTGGGCCGCCGCCCGCACGTGGGGATTGCGGTGTACCGGAAACACCACCGCCACGTCAGCAAACCGCTCCAGCAGGCGCCGCACAGCCCCGTAGATACGGCGCAGCGGCTCACCCAAGTTTTCCCGGCGGTGCGTCGTCAAGAGCACCAGTCGCCCGGGCCATGCCGCCGCCTGCTCCAGCACGGGATCGCTAAACTTGTAATCCGGCCGCCGGGCCATGTAAAGGGCGTCAATCACCGTGTTGCCCGTGACGAGCACCTTCTCCGGGGCCACGTGCTCGCGCAAGAGGTTGTCGCGGGCGCCGGCGGTGGGCGCGAAATGCCAGGCCGCGATGCGCCCAACCAGCCTGCGGTTCATCTCTTCCGGGAAGGGATTGAGGGGATCCGCTGTGCGCAATCCCGCCTCCACGTGGGCGGCCGGTATGCGCCGATGAAACGCGGCCAGCGCCGCGGCCATGGCGGTCGTCGTGTCACCCTGCACCACTACCGCGTCGGGAGCCGTTTGCGCCAGTAACGCAT
>LZRQ01000122.1 GCA_002159155.1 Firmicutes bacterium ZCTH02-B6 | reverse complement strand
CCCGGCGACAACGTGCAGATGACGGTGGAGTTGATCACGCCCATCGCCCTTGAGGAAGGCTTGCGGTTCGCGATTCGCGAGGGCGGCCGCACCGTCGGCGCCGGCGTCGTCACCAAGATCTTGGCGTGACAGCTCGCTCGACACGTCGACGGAAAGAGGCAGAAAAAGACCCCCGACAGGGGGTCTTTTCGTGACGGGCCGCGGTGACCTTGGGAAATGCAGGGGCCGCTGGCGAATACGGCCAACGATGCGGAGAGACAGTACATCATAGGTGCCGTCAAGCCGAATTTGTTGACACTCTCGGGCCCGTGTGCTAAATTGTATGAGTGACTTTTTCAGGGTACGCCGGTGGGAGGTAGGACCGGATGCGGGTAGGCATCACCTTGGAATGCACGGAATGCAAGAGCCGCAACTATCGCACGACGAAGAACCGGCGCAACGACCCGGACCGGATTGAGTTGCGCAAGTACTGCAAGCGCTGCCGTACGCACACTTTACACCGCGAGACCCGGTAGCCTATAATGGGTGTGCGCTTGACACCGCAAGGGATGTGAACGTGCATGTCCGTACCGACCAAGACCGGCAGCAAGGCGCCCGCGCCGCCACTAGGGCAGCGGATCAGCCGCTACTTGCGGGAAGTGCGGGCTGAGCTGCGTAAGGTCGCTTGGCCCAACCGCAAGGAGTTGGTGACCTACACCATCGTCGTGCTGGTCACCGTCGGCATTGCCGCGTTGTTCCTCGGTGTGGTCGACATCATCGTATCCGAGTTGTTGACGCTGCTCGGTGCGCTGGGGAGGTGAGGAGTTGTCGGTCCTTGTGGACCGGGACTCCCAGCTCATGGAAGGGAACAGGACGGCCGACATCGAGCGGTTTGACGAGACCCAGGACCAGGACACCATCGCCGCGGATAGCGGTGAGGATTCCCCGGATGTGCCCAATAAGCGTTGGTACGTGATTCATACGTACTCGGGCTATGAAAACAAGGTGAAGGCTAACCTGGAGCGCCGGGTCGCGTCGATGGGCATGGAAGACAAGATCTTCCGTGTGATGGTGCCGACGCAGGAAGAGATCGACTTCAAGGACGGCAAGAAGCGCATCGTTTCCCGGAAGATCTTCCCGGGTTATGTCCTGGTGGAAATGATCATCAGCGATGACTCGTGGTACGTGGTGCGCAACACACCGGGTGTCACGGGTTTTGTGGGCGCGGGCAATAAGCCTGTTCCGCTGGATGAGTCGGAAGTCAAGGCAATCCTGCGCCAGATGGGCTACGACGAACCGCGTCCCAAGGTGGCTTTCCAAAAGGGGACGCAGGTGCGGGTCATTTCCGGCCCCTTTGCCAACTTCACCGGTGTGGTGGATGAGGTTAACCTGGAGCGCGGCAAGTTGAGGGTTATCCTGTCGATGTTCGGCCGGGAAACGCCGGTGGAGTTCGAGTTTGGCCAAGTGGAAAAGTTTCAGTGACCGACGGGGTGGATCGCGATGGCGAAGAAAGTCACCGGCATCGTAAAGTTGCAGATTCCGGCCGGGAAGGCTACGCCGGCGCCGCCGGTTGGACCGGCTTTGGGTCAGCATGGCGTCAATATCATGGAGTTCTGCAAGAGCTTTAATGAGCGGACGGCCGCCCAGGCGGGGACCATCATTCCGGTGGAAATCACCATCTACGAAGACCGGTCCTTTACCTTCATTACGAAGACGCCTCCGGCTGCCGTGTTGCTCAAGCAGGCGCTCGGCCTCGAGAAAGGTTCATCCGCACCGAACAAGGAGAAGGTGGGGACCATCAGCCGGGCGAAGGTGCGGGAAATTGCGGCTCTGAAGTTGCCGGACCTCAATGCAAACGATCTGGACGCGGCCACCCGGATCATCGAGGGTACGGCCCGCAGTATGGGCATCGTGGTTACCGAATGACGGGCGGCGCATGAGTTCGCATTGGTAGCTAACCAGTGGGAGGAGCCGTGGGGCTCCGTCAGTACCACAGGAGGGAAGAACATGGCACGTCGCGGCAAGTCGTATTTGGAAAAGGCCAAGTTGGTGGATCGGACGCGGCTGTACTCGCCGGCCGAGGCCTTGGCGCTGGTGAAGCAGACCGCCCGGGCAAAGTTTGACGAGACCGTCGAGGTCGCGCTCAAGCTCGGCGTTGACCCGCGTCATGCGGATCAGCAAGTGCGGGGTACTGTCGTGTTGCCTCACGGCACTGGGCGGACGGTCCGGGTGGCGGTGTTTGCCAAGGGCGAGAAGGCTCGTGAGGCTGAGGCCGCGGGCGCTGATGTCGTCGGCGCAGAGGATCTGGTTGAGCGGGTGCAGCAGGGGCAGCTTGATTTCGATGTGGCTATCGCAACGCCCGATATGATGGGTGTCGTCGGTAAGCTGGGCCGCATCCTGGGCCCCCGGGGCCTCATGCCCAACCCCAAGACCGGTACTGTCACGTTTGAGGTCGAAAAGGCGGTTCGGGAGTTCAAGGCCGGTAAGGTGGAGTTCCGCGTCAACAAGGAAGGCGGCATCCACGTGCCGATCGGCAAGGTATCCTTTGACGAAGCGGCGCTTATGGGCAACTTCCGGGCTCTGATGGACGCCATTGTCAAGGCAAAACCGGCGGCCGCCAAGGGGCAGTATGTCCGCCGGGTGGCCGTATCCTGCACCATGGGCCCGGGCATCCGGATCAGCCCCCAGGACGCGGTGGCCGCCATCGCTGAACGGAGCGCCAGCTGACGTACGGGCGCTCGCGCGTGGTGGACCAGTCGTTGGTGGGTTGTACGCAGAAGCTTGGAGCAGGTGACGTAGACTAGATAGGTAACGACACAACTCAAGAGCTGTTTTGGCCGTAGACAGCCGGTGTTCCCATTAAGGGGACTGAAAGAGCCCGCACTCGCCGGCCGAGGTCAACCTCCGATGGTGCTGCGCATCGCGCGAACCTATGGGAATGGTTTTGGCCTCCAGCCTGCGGCGAGACGGGCTGGGGGTTATTTTTTGAGGCGCTTGGTGAGGAGGTGAAGGAATGCCCAGACCCGAAAAAGTGGCGGCGGTAGAGGAGATCCGGGAACAGCTCGCTGCGTCCAAGGCGGTGTTCGTCACCGACTACCGTGGCCTGACCGTGGCGCAGATGACGCGGTTGCGTCGCAAACTGCGGGAAAGCGGCACGGAGTACACGGTCGTGAAGAACACTTTGACCCGGATCGCGGCGCGAGAGACCGACGCCCAAGCGTTGGATCCGTTCCTGGAGGGTCCGACCGCGTTGGCCTTTGCCAAGCAGGATCCGGTGGCAGCGGCCAAGGCGCTGCTGGATTTCGCCAAGGAGTCAAAGATCCTGCAAATCCGCGGCGGGGTGCTCGGGGGCAAGCCGGTGGGAGCCGATGACATTCAGGCTCTGGCCAACCTGCCGCCGCGGGAAGTGTTGCTGGCGCAGGTGGTGGGTGGCCTGCAGGCGCCCATCTCCGGGTTCGTGTTTGTGCTGCAGGGTACGCTTCGAAAGCTGGTGTACGCGCTGGACGCGGTGCGCCAAAAGAAGGAGAGCGCCGCTTGAGCACGTGGGCGTGCCCAAGGGATTGCGCATCTGCGCGGTGAAACGTGTGAGGAGGATAGGAAGATGACCAAGGAGCAAATTTTGGAAGCCATCGAGCAAATGACGGTGTTGGAGCTGGCTGAGCTGGTCAAGGCCCTGGAGGAGAAGTTTGGCGTGACCGCGGCCGCTCCGGTGGCTGTGGCCGCTGCCGTGCCCGGCGCGGCTGCTGCGGCGGCTCCGGCGGAGGCCGAGGAAAAGACGGAGTTTGACGTTATCCTGGCCAATGCGGGCGCGCAGAAGATCCAGGTCATTAAGGTCGTGCGCGAGCTCACTGGCCTGGGCCTCAAGGAGGCCAAGGACCTGGTCGATGGCGCCCCCAAGCCGGTCAAGGAAGGCGTCTCCCGGGAGCAGGCCGAGGAGATCAAGAAGAAGCTGGAAGAGGCCGGCGCTACCGTCGAGATCAAGTAACTCCCTGCGGCGGCCGTGGGCGGGCCAACGTCACAGACCGTCCCGCGGCCGCCTTCCCCTATCCCCGATCAGTTCAGACCGGCGCAATTTTTACGTTGACACCTTCCCCGCGCCGTGATAGAATCGGAGAGTGCCGAGTCTGATAATAGGCCGAGTGTGCCCTGCGCGCGCAAGACCGATTAACAGCGGCGGAATAGTCTTTGTGGCCCCAGATGATCCTATATACTGGCGCATAGTTTCCCTGTCTCCAGCCGGATAAAGAAGTGAGGTGGAGAGGTCTCTTTCTTGCCCACATGGAGAAGGACCTGCTCGGCCTTGCTTCTTTGTTGTGTTGTTTGGCCCGCCAGATCTTCTAGAAGAGGTGAGGGGTTTGGACGTTGCGATTCGAGCGAAGCGGCGGGAGCGGCGCTCGTTCAGCAAGATCCCGGAGGTGCTGGATCTCCCGGATCTGATTGAAGTCCAGCGCCGCTCGTACGAGTGGTTCCTCAAAGAGGGCCTGCTGGAGATGTTCCGGGACATCTCGCCCATTCAGGACTTCACCGGGAACCTCGTGCTCGAATTCGTCGATTACACCCTGGGAGAGCCCAAGTACAGCATCGAGGAGTGCAAGGACCGGGACGCTACGTACGCGGCACCGCTGCGGGTGAAGGTGCGCCTGATCAATAAGGAAACCGGCGAAGTCAAAGAGCAGGAAGTCTTTATGGGCGACTTCCCGCTCATGACCGAGAACGGCACCTTCATCATCAACGGCGCCGAGCGAGTCATCGTCAGCCAGCTGGTGCGCTCGCCGGGTGTTTATTATGCCGAGGACGTGGACACCAGCGGAAAGCCGATCTTCACCGCCAGCCTTATCCCCAACAGGGGAGCGTGGCTGGAGTTTGAGGCGGCGGCGAATGACTGCATCTACGTGCGCGTGGACCGCACGCGCAAGCTTCCGGTAACGGTGCTGCTGCGGGCCGTGGGCATCGTGTCGGATGCGAAAATCCTCGAGGTGCTGGGCGACTGCGAACCGGTCCGGGTTACCCTCGAACGGGACAACACCGACACCGCAGAAGAGGCGCTCATTGAGATCTACAAGCGCCTGCGCCCCGGGGAGCCCCCAAGCGAGGACAGCGCGCGTTCGCTGTTTGAAACTCTGTTTTACGACGGCAAGCGGTATGATCTGGCGGGAGTGGGCCGCTACAAGCTCAACAAGAAGCTGCGGCTTATGCCGCGTATTGCTGGGCGCACGGTCGTCGAGCCCGTGGCGCATCCTGAGACCGGCGAAGTGCTGGCCGAGGCTGGGCAGCGGTTGGACAGGCGGACCGCCGAGCTTATCGAGAAGGCGGGCGTTACCGCGGTGGTCGTCGAGGGCAAGGGCGGCCTGCCCATCAAGGTAGTCAGCAACGGTGCCCCGCCTCTTGACCAGCGGACGCTGCTGGCGGAGGACATCGTGGCCGTTGTCAACTACATGGTCGGCCTCATGTACGGCATCGGCCAGGTGGACGACATCGACCACTTGGGCAACCGGCGTCTAAAGTCGGTCGGGGAGCTTCTGCAAAACCAGTTCCGGATCGGGCTCTCCCGCATGGAGCGCGTTGTGCGGGAGCGGATGACTATACAGGATGTGGATATCATCACTCCAGGCCTTGATCAACATCCGTCCGGTGGTGGCGGCGATCAAGGAGTTCTTTGGCAGCTCCCAGCTGTCGCAGTTCATGGACCAGACCAACCCGCTGGCCGAGCTGACCCACAAGCGGCGCTTGAGCGCGCTGGGGCCTGGCGGTCTGTCGCGGGAACGGGCCGGCATGGAAGTGCGGGACGTCCACCACTCGCACTACGGCCGCATGTGTCCCATCGAGACTCCGGAAGGTCCCAACATCGGTCTGATCGGCAGCCTTTGCACGTACGCGCGCGTCAACGAGTTTGGGTTCATCGAGACGCCCTACCGTCGCGTGGACAATGGCGTCGTCACCAATGAGATCGTCTATTTGACGGCCGACGAAGAGGACAACTACATCATCGCCCAGGCCAATGAGCCCGTCGGTCCGGACGGCCGGCTGGTCAACAGCAAGGTGACGGCTCGCTACTTGGACCAAATCCGGGTCGTGCCGGCGGAACAAGTGGACTATATGGACGTGTCGCCCAAGCAGCTGGTGAGTGTCGCGGCTGCCTTGATCCCGTTCCTGGAGAAGGACGACGCGAGCCGGGCGCTCATGGGGGCCAACATGCAGCGTCAGGCGGTGCCCCTTCTGCGCAGCGAAGCGCCGTTGGTGGGCACTGGGATGGAGTACAAGGCGGCCGTCGACTCGGGTTCGGTCGTGCTGGCCAAGCGGCCGGGCATCGTCGCGGGTGTCAGCGCCGACCGCATCGTGGTCAAGACCGATGACGGGCACGAGGATATTTACAAGCTGACCAAGTTCTCCCGCTCCAACCAGGGCACGTGCATCAACCAGAAGCCTATCGTCAAGCGGGGGCAGCGGGTGGAGGCGGGTGAGCCTATCGCCGACGGCCCGTCCACCGATCACGGCGAGCTGGCCTTGGGCAAGAACGTGCTCGTGGCGTTCATGCCCTGGGAAGGGTACAACTATGAGGACGCGATCCTGATCAGCGAGCGGCTTGTCAAGGACGACGTCTTCAGCTCCATTCACATTGAGGAGTATGAGTGCCAGGCCCGCGATACCAAGCTTGGGTCGGAGGAGATCACCGCCGACATCCCCAACGTGGGCGAGGATCAGCTGCGGGATCTGGATGAGCGCGGCATTATCCGCATCGGCGCGGAGGTCCGTCCGGACGACATCCTCGTGGGTAAGGTGACGCCCAAGGGCGAGACCGAGCTCACCGCTGAGGAGCGCCTGTTGAGGGCTATCTTCGGCGAGAAGGCTCGGGAAGTGCGGGACACCTCGCTCCGTGTGCCGCACGGTGAGGGCGGCGTCGTCGTGGACGTCAAGACCTTCTCCAGGGAGAACAACGACGAACTGCCGCCGGGCGTCAACCGCCTCGTGCGGGTGTACGTTGCCCAGAAACGCAAGATCTCGGTGGGTGACAAGATGGCCGGGCGCCACGGGAATAAGGGCGTCGTGGCCAAGATCTTGCCGGAGGAGGACATGCCCTTCCTGCCCGACGGCACGCCGGTGGACGTGGTGCTCAACCCGCTGGGCGTCCCGTCCCGCATGAACATCGGTCAGGTGCTGGAGACGCACCTGGGCTGGGCGGCCAGGGCGCTCGGGTATCACGTGGCCACGCCGGTGTTTGATGGCGCCACCGAGGAAGAGATCGTCAATATGCTCAAGGAAGCGAACTTGCCGGAAACCGGCAAGATCACGCTCTACGACGGGCGCACCGGTGAACCCTTCGACCAGCCGGTGACAGTAGGCCAGATTTACTTGCTCAAGCTGGCCCACCTGGTGGACGACAAGATCCACGCCCGTTCCACGGGCCCGTACTCCCTCGTCACGCAGCAGCCGTTGGGCGGCAAGGCCCAGTTCGGCGGCCAGCGGTTTGGCGAGATGGAAGTGTGGGCGTTGGAGGCGTACGGCGCGGCGTACACGCTGCAAGAGCTCCTGACGGTGAAGTCCGACGACGTGGTCGGCCGGGTCAAGACGTACGAAGCCATCGTCAAGGGCGAGAACGTGCCCGAACCCGGCGTGCCTGAGTCGTTCAAGGTGCTCATCAAGGAACTGCAGAGCCTGGCGTTGGACGTGCGGGTGCTGTCGGAGGACTCCCAGGAGATCGAGATCCGCGAGGAGGAAGAGGACATCAGCGAGATGGCCCGCGAGCTCGGTATCGATCTCAAGGGGCACGACGAGGAGCTCGGCGAGGGCGAGCGCCGGCCGAGCCGTCCCGCCGACGAGCCTGCCGAGGAAGGCGAGGAGGAGTCCGAAGAGGACTTCCTCGGGCTCAGCTTGGAGGACGACTCCTTGGCGGGCGACTTTGACCTGGAGGACGGGACTGACGCACCGGCGGACGCCGAAGGCGACGACCTGGACGACCCGCTGTCGTTCCTCCGGGACGACGAAGAAGACGAGGACCGGTAAGGGGGCAGGGGCATGCCAAGCCTGGACGTCAACAACTTCGATAGAATACGCATCGGATTGGCTTCCCCCGAGCAGATCCGGGCGTGGTCCAGCGGTGAGGTCAAGAAGCCGGAGACCATTAACTACCGCACGCTGAAGCCTGAACGTGAGGGGCTTTTCTGCGAGAAGATCTTCGGCCCTACCAAGGACTGGGAGTGCCACTGCGGCAAGTACAAGCGAGTACGCTACCGCGGTATCGTCTGCGACCGCTGCGGGGTTGAGGTGACCCGCGCCAAGGTGCGCCGGGAGCGCATGGGCCACATCGAACTGGCCGCCCCCGTGTCCCACATCTGGTTTTTCAAGGGCATCCCGTCCCGCATGGGGCTGCTCCTCGACATGTCGCCCCGCGCCCTGGAGAAGGTGCTGTACTTCGCTTCGTACATCGTGACCGATCCCGGCGATACGCCTTTGGCCAAGAAGCAGCTCTTGACCGAGGCCGAGTATCGGGAATACCGGGAGAAGTACGGCAGCGCATTCAAGGCCGGCATGGGCGCCGAGGCCATCAAGAAGCTGTTGGAAGAGATCGACCTGGATGAGCTCTGCGCCGAGCTGCGCCGGGAGGTGCGGGAGTCTACCGGTCAGCGCAGGGTTCGGGCCGTGCGCCGCCTGGAAGTCGCAGAGGCGTTCCGGAAGTCCGGCAACCGGCCGGAGTGGATGATCCTGGAGGTTATTCCGGTCATCCCGCCGGAGTTGCGCCCCATGGTGCAGCTGGACGGCGGCCGTTTTGCCACGTCGGATCTCAACGACCTGTACCGCCGGGTCATCAACCGCAACAATCGCCTGAAGCGGCTCCTGGAGCTGGGCGCTCCCGATATCATCGTGCGCAACGAGAAGCGCATGCTCCAGGAGGCCGTGGACGCGCTGATCGACAACGGCCGGCGCGGCCGTCCCGTTACGGGCCCCGGAAACCGGCCGCTCAAATCCTTGAGCGACATGCTTAAGGGTAAGCAGGGGCGCTTCCGCCAAAATCTCCTGGGTAAGCGCGTCGACTACTCGGGCCGTTCGGTCATTGTCGTCGGCCCCGAGCTCAAGCTGCACCAGTGCGGCCTACCTAAGGAAATGGCCCTGGAGCTGTTCAAGCCGTTCGTGATGAAGCGGCTGGTGGACAAGGCTTTCGCCCACAACATCAAGAGCGCCAAGCGCATGGTCGAGCGGCAGCGGCCCGAAGTCTGGGACGTCTTGGAGGAAGTGATTAAGGAGCATCCGGTTCTCCTCAACCGGGCGCCGACGCTGCACCGGCTCGGTATTCAGGCCTTTGAGCCTGTGTTGGTTGAAGGCCGCGCCATCAAGATCCACCCATTGGTTTGCTCGGCCTACAACGCCGACTTTGACGGCGACCAGATGGCGGTGCACGTGCCGCTGTCGGCCGAGGCCCAGGCTGAAGCGCGCCTGCTGATGCTCTCGTCCCACAACCTGCTCCTGCCGGCGTCGGGCCGCCCGGTGGCGACTCCGACCCAGGACATGGTCATCGGGATCTATTATCTGACGCTGGATAAGCCGGGAGCCAAGGGCGAGGGCAAGGTGTTTGCCAGCCCCGAGGAGGTCATGATGGCCTACGAGGCGGGCAGCGTCGAACTGCACGCGCGAATCAAGGTTCGCTGGCGCGGGCAGCTTCTGGAGACGACGCCCGGGCGGGTCTTCTTTAATGAGGTTCTGCCGGAAGAGCTCGGTTTCTATAACCGCGTAATCGACCGGAAGGAATTGGGTCGTCTCGTGGACCGCTTGTACCGTCGCTTTGGCAGCACCCGCACGGCCGAGGTGTTGGACGAGATCAAGACGCTGGGCTTCAAGTATGCGACGAGATCGGCGACTACGGTGGCCGTCGGCGACTTGGCGATTCCCGCGGACAAGGCGGATCTCATCTCCGAGGCGGAGCGCCAGGTAGAGCTCGTCGAGCAGCAGCATGCCCGTGGTCTTGTCACGGCTGAGGAACGGTACCAGCGCATCGTCGACATCTGGACCCGGACCAAGGATAAGGTCACCGAGAGCATGCTGGACAACTTCAAGAAGAACCCGTTCAACTCGGTTTACATGATGGCCATCTCCGGTGCCCGAGGCAATGTGGCCCAGCTATCCCAGCTCGCCGGCATGCGCGGTCTGGTAGCCGACCCGACGGGCCGGACTATCGAGATCCCCATCAAGGCCAATTTCCGCGAAGGCCTGACTGTGCTGGAGTACTTCATCTCCACCCACGGTACCCGCAAGGGCTTGGCCGACACGGCGTTGCGCACCGCGGACTCCGGTTATCTCACACGGCGACTGGTGGACGTGGCCCAGGACGTCATCGTGCGGGAGGAGGACTGCGGCACGACGGAAGGCATCCGGGTCAGCGCCATTAAGGAAGTCACCGGCGAGGCCGAGGAGATCGTGGAGCCGCTGCGGGATCGGATCGTCGGCCGCATCTCGGCGGAGCAGGTCGTTGACCCGCGGACCGGCGAGGTCATCATCGAGGAGAACCAGCTGATCGATGAGGAGATCGCGACCCGCATCGAGGAGGCCGGCGTCGAGGCGGTCAGCATCCGCTCGGTGCTTACGTGCCGCTCGCGCTATGGCGTTTGCGTCCGCTGCTACGGCCGCGACCTGGCGACCGGACAGCTGGTGGAGGTCGGCGAGGCGGTGGGTATCATTGCCGCGCAGTCCATCGGCGAGCCTGGGACGCAGCTAACCATGCGCACGTTCCACACGGGCGGCGTCGCCGGCGAGGACATTACCCAGGGTCTCCCGCGGGTTGAGGAGCTGTTTGAGGCCCGCAAGCCCAAGGGTCAGGCCATCATCA